>NZ_JBHFFC010000024.1:0-16036 GCF_043359615.1 Exiguobacterium sp. S22-S28
GTATTCTCGACTGATTTTGATAAATTAGTTACTAATGAATGAAAGGAATATTTTATTATGCATTTAGAAATTAAAAGTTATATTGAAATTCCTCCTGAAAAAGAAGAATTAGATAAAAATCAGGAATATCCGGGATTTGTAGAGATGACTGATTCAGAAGATAAAGATGTATTTAATTATACATTTGGACGATCTGACGGCTATCCTTCAGGAAAAGTCGTTTTTTATTTAGATGGTGAACCACTCCCTTTCAACGCACATGTTAGTGAGCTATACATGTTTTGGCATTTATTAATAAAGAGTGTATCAACAAATGATTTATATGACATTGAAAGATCAGACTGGACTCTACAATATGAGAACGAAGAAGTTTCTTCTCATTTTACCATTCGATTTTTCTATCCAAAAAAAATAGCGGAATTTCATTATAAAAATCAAATTTTGGCTACTTTTTCATTAGATACATATAAAAAAGCAGTCCTACAAGGATTTTTAGATTTTATGTGGCATACGAATTTAGAGTTTGAAACGATTGTTTATGATTCGCTAGGTGAAGAAATTGATTATGCTTCTATGAGAGAAGATACTGGAGATGATTTATATAATTGTCGCTATATCTTCTTACAATTCATGAAAGAAATGTATCGACAAAAGAAATACGATTTAAACACTCTCATTCATCTCGATTTTAAGGTAAGTCGTTCTTTTTCTGATTTAAAATATGAGTTAGAAGATTAAATCTATAAGAGTAATCCCTGTATCACTTCTTCAAATGTTTCATCAATGACGACAACAGTCTCGTGTTCAACGCATTTGATATCCTGTTTAAAGAAAGAACTTAATCTATGAACAGGAACAACCTGAAGCGGACTGATCCATCTATCAACATGGCATTTCCGAAGCATTTGACACAATTTCTGTCGTATTCTATACCTATGATAATACATGAGCAGGCTAGACGAATTAGCCAACAACGGTCTCTTACCTTTTGTTGAGGGACCGTTGATCATATCAGCACTATAAGTATCTTTTCATCGCAGAGACTCAGGAGGAAGATGGATTGTCAACAATAAACTAGACAATTGTCTTAAGGAGTGTTTGATGCAGCAAAGTGTGTCTCAAGAAAACGATTCGAAGCGACAAAAAAGTGGCCCTTCTCAATAAAGAGAATTACCACCATCTTGTCTTCAGTATTAAGTCATGTCCGATCTTAGGACATGACTTTTGCGTTTAAATAACCGTCGTGAATTTTTTTGCCGTTTCATTCAGTTCATGCGCCGACTCGCTGACGGTCTCAAACCGTTGCAACGTCTCTTCCATGACGGAGACACTGGACGAGGCATCGGTGTTTGCCCGCGTGATGCCCTGTTGAATCCGTTCCAGTTCCTTGTTCATCTGTTCCGTCGTGTCGCGAACGTTAATGACGGCGAGTTCAACGAGTTTTGAGAGATTGCGGACTTCCGTCGCCACGACGTTAAAGCCGCTTCCGTGCTCCCCGGCGCGTGCTGCTTCAATCGAGGCGTTCAGCGACAATAAGTTGGTCTGGGCGGCAATCTCTTTGATTGTCCCGGTGATTTTTGTGATCTCGGAAGACTGTTCCTGCAGATTCGTTAAGGTCCGTAAATTTTCCTTGGCATCATCCGCCATCTTCTCGATTGTTTGTTTGAGTTGCCGGCTTTCCTGTTTGCCTTGCACGGAGCGGGTATCAAGATCCGTTGCGATGCCGGCAAACGACGTCGCATACGTTTGGATGGTCTCTTGCCGGTCCGTAACATCAGAGGCGATCTTGACGACACCGACGACTTGGTTTGCTTCATAAATGGGCATATAGGTCGCCTCCAGCCAAATCGAGTCGCCGCGGGCGTCAATCCGTTCGATTTTATCGGCTGAGCTAAAACCGGCCAGTAGTTTGCTCCATAATTTTTGATACGCCTCACTGTTTGCAAAATCCGCTCGGCAAAACAGGTGATGGTGCATGCCAATCATCTCATCGCGTTTGTACTTCATCGTCTTCGCGAACAAATCGTTGACATCAACGACCCGGCGTTGTGTATCAAAACGAATCATTGCGACATTGTGGGTCAAGGCTTCCAGAATATCAGCAGAAGCAAGGGTTGGGTTTGTTAGTTGTGGTGTCGTCATTTGGGTAATCTCCTTCAGGTGTTCATATAGATCATCGGTTTAGTAAAGAAACTATTCTTAAAAAAAATGTTTTCATCTGCCGTTTATCATAACAAGTCCCATTTCCGCTTTACATCATTCTGCTCATATCCACAAAAACATTGACCCCTTTCTCGAAAAAGGTCTTTTTTGGGACTTTTTCTTTATACTTTACAACTTATTTCCAATCATGTATCATTTATATCGGGAGGCGATACATTGAGAGACGATATAATTGTTTTGACCGAGAGCACGTATTATGTTTTGCTTTCGTTGACGACACCGAAACACGGATACGCGATGATGCAACAAATTGAACAATTAACAGATGGACGCGTCCGGATGGGACCAGGCACGATGTATGGGGTCTTAAAGAATTTACTTGAAAAAGGCTGGATTAAAATTGTCGAAGAAGCCGGTCGCCAGAAAATTTATGGTTTGACAACATCCGGCTATGAAGTATGTTTGGCAGAACGGACCCGTCTGTCGCAAGTATTACAGCATGCTGATGACTTACTTAAAGGAGTAACTGATGAAAAAATTCAAATTTTACCTAAATGATGAAACAGAAGAACGCTGGGTCAACGAGATGAGTCGTCAAGGCTGGCAACTGACGAAGTTCTCCCCGTTCGTCTACACGTTTGAACGGGAGGATACGGTCTATACGTACCGGAATGAAATGATTACTCAACGGCCAAACCGTTCTGAGTACTTCGCTTTTTTAGAAGAAACAGGTGTCGAAATCGTTCATGCCAATCCTTTTTGGGCATACTACCGGAAAGCCGGCACCGAAGAATCCTTTGAATTGTTTACGGATACAAGCTCGACCAAACGCTACTTAGAAAAGAAACTCCAAACGTATTGGATCACCCTACTGTTTTTACTGATCTCGATGCTGTCCTTGTTTTTAATCCCAAATATCGGACAAGAGATGACACATCCTGTGACTGCTTCGGTGATGATTGGATTCGCCGTCCTTGAAGTTCTGTTGATTGTAGCGATTTTCTCGATCATCTACCGGACTAAAAAGCATCTACGGTCGCTCTAACACCAAAAAACCTCTTCGATTTTATTGTAAATCGAAGAGGTTTTGCTTATTTCAAGGCATAACCTTGCTCGTTCAATAATCGTTCCCATTCGCTTAAGTACATGTAATCTTGTGCGCCGAGCGGATTATCGAGCTTCGTGATGAATTCGAGACTGTTGCCGTCCGGATCATTAAAATGAATCTTCGCATGGGCATGCTGGGCAATCGGCATGACGAACGGTTCCGTTCCTTCAAAACCAAATGCCTTGCGTGGCGTGTAGCCGCGTTCCGTCAGCCAACGGACCGACTCACGTAAGCCGTCGAGCGAGACTTGAAAGGCGATATGCCGGATCGACGGATGGTACGGCAACTCGGCTTGGTCCGCTTGCCAGAGACCAAGCCAGCTTTGCTCTTCGACAATCCAAAGAAAGGCGATTTTTTCATCCACGATGTGATCAAGCTTCAATCCGAGTCCCGTATAAAACGCGATGGACCGCTGTAAGTCGCTGACGGGCAGATGTGCTTCATATAGGCCAAGAATCATCGCCGTTCACGTTCCTTCACGTGTCCGTTCAACGCCGCAATATAGCGGCTGGCCGAACGGGCGACGGCTGCATTCGCATCCGTAACAACGATTTTATGGAACGCGTCGTAAATCTGATTAAAGCGGACGTCTTTTAGGACGGACGCCATCTCAGCGACGGTCGTTGCCGGTAACGGAATCAGGTTCGGATAACTGTACATGAAGCTGACCCACGCCCGGTCGGCGACGACACGGACGATATCTCCCGTCAGTAAAATCCCGCGACCATCGTTGCCGGTCGTCCATTCGAGAACGGTCGCCCCGTCAAAATGACCGCCAATACGGTGTAAGATGACATCCTCACTTAACGCGAGTTGATCACCGGACCAGAAAACGATCTGTTTACTCGGTCGTGTCACCCACTCTTGATCCGCTTCGTGGATATACAGCGGGATACCAAATGTTTCCGCCCATTCGACCTGAGTCGCATAATAGTGCGGATGCGATAATGCCATCGCGTCGATTTGACCCAATGCATCGATGACGGTCTGATCGAGATAGGTTACACAATCCCAAAGAATCCGTTTCGTTCCCATGACAAGGTAAGCCGTCTGTCCGATCCCGAACTTCGGCGTCGTGACCAGACTTTGAAGTCCCGGTTGTTCTTCTGTCACCGTCGTCTGATACATCCCGGACGAAATCATGTCCGACAGTGTCGTCCACGACTGACCGTTCGGATTGACGTATTGCCGCTCATCCGTACAAATCGGACAAACGTCGTCCCGCGTCACGTTTTCATCCATCTGTACCCCGCACGTCGTACAAATCAAGTACTGCATCGAATTTTCCCCCTGCTGTTTACTGTTTTCTGAGACGCATCACTGTATAATAAATCAGTGCGAAAATGACCGCTCCAATCACAAATCCGAGTAAGACACTGCCGTCAAACGTTCCTTTGACAGCGTACACAATGCTCAAGCCGATTAGGGCGCCACACAAAATCATCAAAATACGGATCATCAGATTTGAGGTCCTCATATTGATCCCCCCCTTCAAATATGGTGCTACAATGTTCTTGGCGCATCCGCCATCGCATTCGCAAGAATCATGTAAATGATTAGATTGACCGGAAACGGGATCACAATAAAGATCAGACGAACAGCGAGTGATGAAATACCAAACTGTGCTGCCAGTCCCCCGCAAACCCCTTGGATCGATCGATCCGTCGCTGATTTCCGTAATGGTGTACTCAATCGTTTCCCCTTCTTTCTCCATATGATATGACTCCTTTTGGATAGTCAATCCATATGTTACAATAATTAGTATAACGCAACAGCGACTGGTTTTGCAGGGTGCAGCCTCATTAAACCAGGATCTGATTGAAAGGATTTGAGAAAATGGACATTTGGTATTTAATCCAAGAACGAGCCGTTCCGGTCACCATTCTCGCATTACTGATGATGGGAAGTGCGGTCGTCGTCTTTACGGTATGGAAAAGACGTCTCGCATTATCGATGCCGCTGCGTCTCTTTACGACAATCGTTTGTTTAGTCTGTATTATCGTTTCAGGCGGCTTACTGCTTTTTACGTTGTTCCTTGGGTATAACTCTTGAGAACGTTCACACACTAGATGATGAGAAAGACGTTACTTCCCCGTTCGGAAAGTAACGTCTTTTTTTTCATTCCCTTTCATCAAACGTCAGATTGACCGGTGTACGCGGTAACGACGTTTGACCCAGTTGGTTTGTTGAAGGAATGTTGGCTTCGACTTCATGGAACGAAAACGAA
This sequence comes from Exiguobacterium sp. S22-S28, assembly GCF_043359615.1. Lineage (NCBI taxonomy): Bacteria > Bacillati > Bacillota > Bacilli > Caryophanales > Exiguobacterium > Exiguobacterium sp. S22-S28. The sequence goes on from NZ_JBHFFC010000024.1 coordinate 5,499, forward strand.
TCTGCCCACACAGTGCCTGCTTCCTCAAGCAAAAAGCCGAAATGGAGCGACAACGCCTCATCCGGAACATCCAGTACGATGGCACAGTAAGTCCAGTCGGTCTCGCCACTTAAAGAACGGTCGGACATATTGTCGAATTGCAGCGGATCGCCGCTGATATCATCGACTCGAAACCAAGCTCCGGCTCGACCTGTTGCTTCCGTCTTTAAAAAACCGGCGAACATCATCCGCTTCCCGCGATAATCGACTGCTTGAATACTTTGCATCATCGTGGCAAATTTGCCTGTCGCCAATCCGTCGGACACGTGACGTAATTTTCCGGATTGAACCCCTTGATGTACAATCTCTGAATCGGTCTCAAAGTGATACTCCTCGGTATGGGTACCACTCATGAACCATCCTGTTAGTTGATTCGTTTGCATATGTTGTCGCTCCTTATCGGTTAATGTACTGATAATTTGACGATAGCGCCGCGGCGGTAAACCATATTGCCCTTTAAAAACACGGGTAAATGCTTCTTGCGACTGATAGCCGCAGTGAAACGCGAGCTCTAAAATCTCAATCTCCGTTGATCGTAACAACCGAGCGCTGTCCGTCACACGCCGTGTCCGAATATAGTCTCCGACGGTCTGACCGATCCGCTTTTTGAATAAGCGCCCAAAATGAAACGGGGAATATTGCGTAAAGGCGGGCAGCTGCTCCGATAAATCCTCTGCGTAAAGATGTGTTTCGATATAGTGCATGACGGTTTGCCAGTCTCGTTCGTTGATGGAAGCTCCCTCCTTTTCCGGTTTATATCATCACTCTTGCTGATTTCATTGTAACGAATCAGGTTTATTCCATTTTGATATTTTTTGCGTTCTTATTCAAATCAGCAAAAAAGCCGACTGAACGTCGACTTTTTCAATTCATTTTTTAACGGTCTGTTCAAACGTTTCTTGTGTCCGGTATTCTCGATTCTGCCAGATCCATCGTTTGGCTTTTCCTGTTGCCAGCCGATACGTATTTTTCTCGAACTGATTGCCGGAACTTGTCTTAAAGAAATGGGCAACAAACAGATTATCTTGCCCCGTCGTAAACGTATTGCGGTCAATGCGGTTATCGCGGACATCATGCTGGATCAGCAGTTGTCCCCCTTCCAGTCCTTTCGTATCATTGCCGGTGACTTGATTGTTCGTGATCCGTACCTGTCTCGTTCCCCCCCGCTTTTTATCGTATCCGCCGATCGAAATGCCGGTAAACCGATTCTGTTTCACCAAATTGCGACGGACCGTGACTTGTTCTGCATACTTCCCAGCGTGTTCGCTCGTCACCTCGATACCGATATCATTCCGCTCGACGATATTGTTTTCGATTGTCAGTCGCTTTCCACCGTCGACATAAATGCCGGCTGCATTGTAGTCCTTACCGTAAACAGGATTTCCGTAACTCGAACTGTCGGATACGCGATTCCCGGCAATCGTCCCGTTTCGTGCATAATCCTCCGCCGGATTCGTTGCGACCCCTTCATATCCGATTAAGTCGATCCCGATGTTATCGTTGCGTCGAACGATATTGTTCGTGACGGAAAATCCGTCGATGTTGCCGTTCAGCACCAAGGCTTCGCTCGCGCCAAGCCGGTTGTCTTCGACCCGATTCCCCCGGACGGTGATCTGCTTCAACCGACCGGTTCCATAGATTGCAATCCCGTGGGCGTTGCCGTCTTTGGCGTTCGTCTTGATCCGACGGACCTGATTATCGATCAATTGAATGTTCCGTCCTGTACCGGTGACAAACATCCCGATCGGCGTCTCATTGGTTCGTGTTGTTTCGATGTCTGCGACCACCAGTCCTTGAATCGTCACGTACTGTCGATTTTCAATCCGGATGAGTGTCGTGTCCCCGTCTTTCTGCCTCAGCGCCTTACCACTTAACACCACTTTCTCCTGTTGATAATTCCGGAAGACGACCGGTGCTTGTTTCGTCCCGCTGTGCTTGACCGTCAACGCTTCCGTGTACGTTCCTTTGCGGAGGTACACCGTCGTCCCGGCTTTCGCGAGCTGACTGGCTCGTTTCAGCGTTTTCAGCGGTTGCTTGATCGAACCGGTATTCGTATCCTTGCCGGTCGGAGCGACATACAGAACTTTTTTGGCAACTGTTGACTCCGCCGATTCTTGATTCCAAGTCGCCGAACACCCAAACAGTCCGAGCGACAGCAAGAGAATAAAACGTTTTTTCATGTAACCCCTCCTTCCTGCGATGCATAATCCGATTGTAACTATCATCCATTCCCCTTACACTGAATATACCTACATATGAAGGGCGTGACATGGATGTTGAAGCAAATGCTCGTCTGTTCTCTATCGGCATTTTTACTCGCCGGTTGCAGTACGGAAGAAGCCGTGCCGAAAAAAGTCGTCAAACCAACGGAACTGCCGTTGACACTCGAACTGGATCAGTCCAAAAAACCATCAGATTCAATTAAAAACGAGGTCGTTTATAAAATGTCCGGTCGATCCAAGAATCCGCTTTACCTGATCGGAATCGAGCATTTTGCGTCAGGCAAGCAGAAAATCTGGTTTTCCGAGACAATCAAGCCCGGTCAATATGATGGAAATTTACTGAAACTCAGTCAACAGTTCGACAGCACAAAAGGCTATCGGTCATACACCTATGAGTTGGATGGTACGATGCATGACTGGTCCGAAGAATCAAATGCTTTCAAAGGAGTCATGATAAGCGACGTCGAATTCCGTGACAAGTCATTTCGTCCGTCTACATATGAACTGTTGATGTTTGAAAAATCGACCGTCCAAGAGACCATGAAAGAAAAATCAATGGATACCATCCATTCTCCAAAAGACATTCGACTGAAAAAAGGTGAAAGCGCGTTCACAATTACGTTATCGGTGAAGAAAGTCGACGACATACTATAAAAAACAGACCTGTCTCTTTACGTAAAAGAGGCAGGTCTGTTTCTTTCAGTGCCGCTGATGCGGCAAGGGAATCGTTAACGGTTTGAAGTCCGGTCCGAGCAGGATTTTCATCAAAAAGATCAGCTGTCCGGTGTGATAGGCATAATGCGCGAGCTGCCGTTCAATCGCGTCGACGACGAGATGCGGTTCACCACGGATCAAAACGGTCCGCTCCAAATCGTCCGGTGTCAGGGAAGCAAGCGTCGATTCGACAAGTTGCCAGCCGTCGTTCCACAGTGTCAGTAAGGTCTCTTTGTCATGACCCTGGTCGACAAACTCGGCGTCCCGGTTGCGATCCGGCTTTTCCCCGTCTGTCGTTAAAAAGTCGGTCCAGCGTGAGGTCATATTGTTCGTCATATGTTGGATCAACAACGCGACGCTGTTCGTATCCGGTGCCAGTATCTGATGAAACTGTTCCTCGTTCAGCCAGCCGAGTGCCTGCTCCGCTGGTTCCCTGACCGCACGGAAACGTGCTTGAACCGCCGCTAAATATACCTCTTCAAAAGCCATTTTATTCACTCCTTTTGATGTGAATCAATCACGAAATCAATGCAATCTGGTTCTTCGACTGCCTGAAGAACGATTTGACGAGTCATTGATCGATTTCATTCTTCTCTTCCATTGTAACGAATTTTCATTACCACTTGATCGATTGTTTCATTAAAAAAAGACACTGTCGCATTAACAGTGCCTTCGTGTCGTTTCAATTATCTTGCTGTGACGCCACCATCTACCGGAAGACCGATCCCGGAGATGTGACTCGCTTCGTCGGTCGCGAGGAATACGACCGCATGCGCAACTTCTTCGGCTTGCCCAACGTGACCAAGCGGAATCACCTGTTCAAAATAGTCTTTATATGCCGTCATTGACGGGGCACTCATCTTCGTTTCGATGTAACCTGGATAGACGGCATTGACACGGATGTTGTCCTTTCCGTAATCGACAGCTGCCGCCCGCGTCACCGCATCGATTGCTCCTTTTGATGCCGTATAGCCGCCGGCCCCCGCCATTCCGCTGATCGCAGAAATCGAGGCAATGTTGACGATCGAACCCCCTGTCTCCTGCATCAACCGAATCGCCTGTTGCATCCCGAGCAGGACACTGTTGACGTTGATGTTGAAAATCCGGGACCAATCGGTTTCATCCTGCTCTAAAAACGGGGTACTGAGCGCAATGCCCGCATTATTGACCAAAACATCCAGTCGATTAAACTCCCGCTCGACCATGTCGATGACGTCTTGCCAACTCTCACGGGAAGAGACGTCATGTCGTAAGGCATATGCTTGACCCCCTTCAAGCAAAATCTGTTTGACGACAGCACGGACGGCCTCTTCATTGATGTCCGTCGCGACGACGATGGCGCCTTCACGCGCTGCCATCAGTGCCGTTGCTTCTCCCATGCCACTACCAGCACCGGTAATTAACATGATTTTTTCTGCTAATCGATTCATCTTCATTCACTCCATTTCTGAATTACTGCTGCATCGCTAAAAAATCGGGACTGGTCGGATTGCCGATGTAATGTCCGCCTTCAATCTGAAGGGTTTGTCCGGTCATGAATTTTGATTCGTCTGACGCGAGATAGACGACGGCATGTCCGATGTCATCGGCTTCGCCGTGATACGGAAGGGCATTGTATTTTTCGAATGTTGCGAGCAGACTTGGACTCATGTTGGCTTTTGCCGCCGGTGTCAAAATCAGACCGGGAGCAATCGCATTACAGCGAATCAAATCCTTCCCGTACTGTGTCGCGATATACTTCGTCAACTGGACGACGGCAGCTTTTGATGTCCCATAGGCAGAACGGATGCTGTCACCTGCAAATGCCGACATCGAAGCTGTATTGATGATCGATCCGCCACCTGCTTCTTTCATATGTGGAATGGCATATCTTGCACCAAGCAAAACACTTTTGACATTCACGTTCATCAAACGGTCCCATTCTGCCAAGTCCATTGCGACGACATCTAAGTCTTTCTGAAGGTTTGTCAGCCCGACGTTATTGAATAATACGGTGAGTCCACCAAACGTCTCGACGGTAAAATCGATGGCGGATTGAATCGATTCAGCTTCAGACGCGTCCAAGAAGACGGCAGAAGCTTGTCGTCCTTGTTTTCTTAACTTAGCCGCTACTTCTTCCGCTCCATCGACGTTATAATCTGCGACGACGACGGCGGCTCCTGCTTCGGCGAGCAAAGTCGCGGCCGATAAACCGATCCCTGACGCACCACCTGTTACCAACGCTACTTTCCCCGCTACTCGACTCATCGTTTCACTCCGTTCTCTCGTTTCGCCCGAATGTGGGTCAAGAGTTTTTCATTGATTGCTAAGTATTGACGAATCTCGTCTTCATCTAACACGTCATACAGTTCGAGGTACTGTTGTTTTCCAATTGCTTGGGCTTCACGTAAGACTCGCTCTCCTTGCTCCGTGATTTGCAGCAAAACTTGCCGGCGGTCCTGTTCGTTATAGACCCGTTCGACCAATTCAAATTGAATCAGTTTTTTAGCGATGTTCGTCATCGCGCCTCCTGTAAAACCAAGTGTTTCTGCTAACTTCATCTGATTTTGAGGACCTTTCCGTTTCAGCTCACCTAACGTCAGAATCGGCGAAATTCCGACATTGTAGGGAAAACGAGCGTTCCAATCGATGATGGCCTCATTCGTCACGGCTTCCACTGTATGGATCATTTTAAAGAGTTGATCTTGTTCCATTGGTTCGACATCCTTTCTTGAGCGTTTATCTCACAAGAAAAATCTATTGGATTCCTTATCGCATTGAATAATTTAACACTAAACTATTTAACTGTAAACATTTTTCACGGGTTTATTTTATGCGGCGATATTTATTCTACCCCTTAACTTTTTTTTACTACGTTTGCTATAACTTATTCAAAATCTAGCCGATAACGTAGATAAGCAACACGTAAACTATCATCAGGAGGCTTATATGGACACGACACGGACTCATTCCATCAGAACACGTCTACTTCTCATCATCAGCTTGATCCTCATTCTTTTCTTTATTTTCAGCAGTGCTTCCCTCTATCTCAATACCAAACAAACCGCGCTGTCGACGCTCAAAAAGACGGCAGAACAAGATGCATTACGGATTGCCCGAAGCGTCGATTCCGAGTCCTATCAGAAATTCTTAACGAATCCAACGAATGATACGACTTACGAACAGTTACGCGAATCACTCGATCAATTGCGACAGCAAAACGGTCTCTTGTACGCATACACCGCAATAATCGACAACAATCAAGTTAAAGTATTGGTCGATGGTCTGCCGGTCGCCGACGCCGCTAAGATCAATGATCCGGCAACAGGGGCTGTCGCGTCCGATATGAAAGAAGTCTTACAAGGCAAAACGCACTCAACCGATGTCATCGATGATCCGAAGTTCGGTCAGTACATCAGTGTTTACGTTCCGTTAAAAAGTACGACGGGTGACATCATCGGGATTTTAGGAGTCGACATTGCGGCAAAAGACGTCGAGACCTTAACGACGACGCTGGTAAAACAAACGTTGCCGCTGTTTCTCGGTTTACTCGTCTTACTCTTACTGTTGACACTCGGATCACTGTATTACATACTCGGTCGAAAACTGAAACCGCTCGAAACGCTTCAATCCGTTGCGCGAATGATTGCCGACGGAAAACTTTCGCAAGCCGATCAGACGATGCAACAACTGAAGATTCCGGCAAAAGATGAAATCTATACGCTCGCCCGTTCGATTCAGCAGATGAACGAAACACTCCGCCTGATGATCGTCGACATTAAACGGACGACCGTTCTCGTCACGGACACGAGTCAGGCGATTGATGCCGGGACGACGGAAGTCCTCGACGGTTCAACGCAGATTGCCGAGACGATGTCGGAAATCGCGACCGGTACGGAAAGTCAGACGCACACGACACTCGCCTTGACCGATGAGATGACCGGTTTCTCCTCGCTCGTCCAAAAGACGACCGATGACAGTCAGCAAATCGAACAGACCGTCGAGACGATGCGTGTGGCGACCCGCGACGGGCAGACGCAGATGAAACAGTCCGTCATCCGGATGAACACGATTCATACGCATGTCGTCGAAGCGACGGAGCAGGTCCGCCAACTGAAACAACAATCCACCGACATTCAAGGACTGGTCACGATCATCCGCGACATCGCGGCACAAACGAACTTACTGGCACTCAATGCGGCCATTGAAGCGGCACGTGCTGGCGAACAAGGCAAAGGATTTGCTGTCGTCGCAACCGAGGTCAAACAGTTATCGACGCATGTCGCGAGCAGTGTCGATCAGATTGCTGCGATTGTCCAGAACATCACCGGGAATTCGATGCAAATGGAAGTCCGGTTCGCTGAGACATTACAAGAGACGGTCTCCGGTCAACAGGAAATTCAAGCGACGGACGGCTCGTTCACCCAAATCGCAAAACAAGTCGGGACAGTCGCGGCGTCCGCTGCCGGGATGCGTCAACAAATGCTTGACGTTGCTCGAACGGAAGCCCGAATTCGTAATGCCCTGACGGAAATCGCATCCGTCGCCGAAGAACATACGGCCGGCAACGAAGAAGTGGCGGCGGCGTCCGAGCAAATGATTGCGACGATTACTGGACTGCATGTCCTAGTCGAGACATTAAACGAAACATCTTCTTATTTAACAGATCAGACGGAGAAATTCGATCTGACGTAATCAACAAGCGTCCGTCTCCCTCGAAGGAAACGGACGCTTGTTTGTGATAAAATTTGGTTTGATATTGCTAGCGGCTACATACGAACCGCACCACCTGAAAGGATGATTAACGATGAAACAAATTCATCACCTCTGTATCCAGACGACTGACTACACTGCGTCGAAAACGTTTTATGAACAACTGGGATTCGAACTCGTCCAGGAGTCCCCTGATTTCCACACTCGTGCTTTTAACAGTTGGTTGAAACTCGGTGACTTTTACATCGAACTCCAGACGAACAAAGTCGACGAGACCTTGACGCCTTATACGAAACACGCGGCGGGTCCCGTCCATTTCGCACTATACGTCGACGACTTGCAGGCAGAAGTTACCCGGCTCGAACAACTCGGCATGCCGTTTTTACCGAAACACGGCGGCAACATCTATTTCGTCGTCGACGGTCACCTCAGTAAACTGAAAGCGCCGGAAGGAACGATCATTGAACTGCGGGATACGTGGACGATCAACGGCTGAGGCCGTTCCGTGTCACTTATGGTTAATCGATTCATTTAATTTGATGCGATATGGATCATTCCAAGAAGGCTCGTCCTTGATGAGATCGTCACAGAACGCCGCGACATCCGGTCCTGTAATGTCTGTGACGGTTTTCCCTTCTGCTGCACCCATCTCAAACAAGTCGAGTAATCCCTCGAAGATTCGACGGGTCGACGGCCAATCCACCGGTCCTCCGGCGATTGCCAGATATTTTTGAATCGCACGATAGGCATGGAAATAGTCAGCAGGTAAATGTTTCGCACGACGCTCCATCGCTCGGTAATGCCGTTTATCTTCTAAGTTACCCATGATGTTTTCAACGATACTCATACGGGTTCTCCTTTCGGTTGACTCATTTTCAGTTCTGTCAGCTTGCTTGAAACGAAGCTCCAACGCTCCCAAAATGAAGCAAGCCGCGCTTGACCGGCAGCATTCAACGCATAAAACTTCCGTGGTGGTCCTTGTGTCGATGGTTTTTTGACGGTATCGACGAGTTGATTTTTCTCAAGCCGCATCGTGATCGTGTAGACCGTCCCTTCCACTACATCTTTAAAGCCCAATTCACGTAACTGCCTTGTGATTTCATACCCGTACGTCTCTTCCCGACTGATGATTTCGAGCACACATCCTTCGAGTACGCCTTTTAACATTTCTGTGATGTCTTCCACGGCATTCCCTCCACTCCAGTACTCTGTATTACTATCTACAAGTATATAGTATAACTAAGTAGTTGACGTGTCAATGAAAGGTTGCATGTTTTGACTGCAAGCTATCATAGTGATGTGTGTATTCGTAAGCAGTTAAAGATAAGAAAAAACAACGCATGCCGACTACAAGCATGCGTTGCTGTATGTATAACCATCAAAGGATTTTGTAAGATTCAAGGTTTTGTGCGGGAAATGTTCGAATCCATTTATCGCATTTTTCCCAGGCTTATTCATGTAAAGTCATCTTAAATACTGTTAACCTAAGACCAATAGGGAAAATATGGTTCGTTTGATTTTCAAAAAATAAAAATAAGGAACATTTATTACGTCCATTCTCTCTTTATGCTACAGATGATCTCTCATTTTTTAACACTTTAAAACACAACAACATTATCGAAAGGAGGAGTGGTTTTGAAGAAGTTACTCTTGTTCGTTTTACTCTTCACGGGAACAATCGTTTTAAACGGGTGCACGACCATGACTTCAACCAAAATAAGTGACGATAGACCGGTGATTTATTTTGATGCAACTTCAATCCTTTCGCTTGGACGTGATCATCAAATAAAGATGCTTATGCTGTCTAGTGTCCCTACAGATTCAGTCGCTGTGTCAGATGCGAATGAAGAGTTACACGTGATGAAAGCAGATAATACCAAGAACTTAGAAGAGATGACCATTCTACAGCACGATGAACCCGCTGCGGAAGAATTTAAAACCCTTGTCATCGACTATCTTGAAGTAGAAAACGCATATATAGACAAAAAGATTGAGAGCCTTTATTCAGACAACGTACGTCACCCGAATCGATTTTCGATGGAGACACTTTATTCAAGAGCCGATGCTGAACTCCCTAACTTCCGATATGAGCCGAATTAACAATCAAAACTCTTTCTGAGCGAACAGTTGAATTCCATCAATCTGCAAGATCTCACTAATATAAAAAGACTCGAATTGATACGATGAAGGGATTTTTTAATTAAAAAAAGTAATCTATTCTGAAAAGAGGAATCATGCAATGAATTTAAACTATCAAATGACTTTTGAAGACTTTATGGCATTACAAAAGGACGCTTTAAACAGGGCACGCCATCATCAAGCAAGATCTAATGTTGCTTTCATAACGTTGGCTCTGATGGTGTTGCTACTCGGCCTTATCCTTTTCACTATACTCGTACCGCTTTTTCTTGGGTTTTTCTCGGAAAATGTAAGCCAACTCATCATCGTCTGTTTGTCTTTTGTTCCAGTTCTCTTATTGAAGTCGACTTTAGTAAAGTATTATGAATTCGTTACACTCCGGCAAGTGAGATCTTCACTTAAAAACGATAAGCGATGGCCGCGAAATGTAACGTTACACCTTCATGAAACGGGCATTCAATCAAATTCTACGTATAACGGTATCGTTAAAAACACGAACATCGCATGGGAAGAATTTAAAGCGGTCAGTGAAGATGATGATCGCCTCTTCCTATACTTTGAAAATAACGAAGCACTTATTTTACCGAAAACATACTCTTCATGGACTGAAACAGAACACGTGCTGCTTCGAGATTTGATAAAACAACACTTAAACCATGACTTTGGACAAGAAAAAAAATGACCGTCTGTTTCTAGTTCAATTCTTAATGTAAACGCCCCCCACCTTTAAGT
>NZ_JBHFFC010000025.1:0-140260 GCF_043359615.1 Exiguobacterium sp. S22-S28
GTTAGCCTGATAAATTTTTGACCGCTCGGTTGAATAACTCAGGAATCCTCCACCTCTGAGCGAAGCGTAGGTGGAGGTAGTTCAAACGTCTTGAGATAACCGAATCATATCTGTGCACCGGATACCGTTTTCTATAATGTCCTCTTCGTAATGCCGCAAGAAGAAGTTTAGATCGACTCGAACAATACGAAATCCACATTTTTGATAAAGAGCCAACTGACCAATGCTTGAATTGCCTGTCCCGATTTCGATCGTTGAGTATCCCATCGCTTGCGCGGTTTGGATTGCATGTTTTAAGAGATATTTTCCGACGCCGTTGCCTTGATACTTCTCGTCTACTGCAATGTTTACGATTTCGATCGTTTGAGGTCTCGTGGGTAGAAGCACATGTACCCCAATCAGTTGATTCCTTATTTCAGCTACGAAACAACTACCACTTTTCAAATATTCTTCGACTAGTTTCTGAGACGGGTCCGCTAATAGCAAAAGCTCCATCGGAGGATTCTCATAAGCTGACAGTTGACGGATGTTTATATTCATACAGGCAATCCCCCTCACGGATTAGTTTTGTTTCAATGGCTCATGATTCTTCGTTCCTGTTTATTCATAATTTTCCTAAGTCTAATTGACCTTAAAGTTCATGTCCAATTAACTGTAAACCATCCACATCTTGGATGATAGAGATAAACCATAATCCCCAATGCAAAAACGCTATCCACCAAAACGATTCGAGACTACTCTCTTTCCATGAAGACACGGTCATCCGCCCTCGAATATTGACAAAATAAACCATTTTTTTAAAGAAGGATTTGTTTAGTTAAAGCAGAACGTTAAACAAAGAACAGATTCTGAACTTACAGAGGAGTGATTCACATGAACCAAGCTCAAGAAATTCAAATCCAGACTGTAATCCAACGTCCTGTCGCCGAAGTCTGGACGTATTGGACGGAACCGGAACATATCAAATCCTGGAATGCCGCCTCCGATGATTGGCATACGACAGAAGCCACGAATGATGTTCAAGCAGGCGGTCGTTTTTCCAGTCACATGGCGGCAAAGGATGGAAGTGTCGGCTTTGATTTTTCCGGTGTCTACCTAGAGGTGATTCTTTATGAAAAATTAGCGTATACGATTGACGATGGACGCCACGTGACGATTCTGTTTACGGCGAATGGTGATGAAACGGAAGTTGTCGAAACATTTGAAGCGGAGTCGACGAATCCGCCCGAAATGCAACAAGCGGGCTGGCAGGCGATTCTTGACCGTTTTAAAGCGTACACGGAGCAACAGTGAATGGAAGGAAAACGACAAAACCCGTTCCATGACAGGACGGGTTTTTGTGTTTTCCTTATTTTTTGATTTGTATGAGGTGGAAATGTAATGTTCCGTCATCCCGTAGCACACTGTAACCGAGTCGACCGTTCGTGAAAACCGGTTTCGAATACTCGCCTTCCTTGTCCGTCAGTGGGACAACCGTCCCGTTTATCAGGTCCGCATAAAGGAGTTGATGCTGTTCTTCCCGGAAGACGACACGATCGGCTGACAGGAAACAAAAGGCATCAGTCAGATCATACGGTTCTGGCGTCGTATAGTAATACGATGTCCGGTTCGATCCATGCGACTGGAATAGAGCGTTTCCTTCCGCACCCGTTGCGAGATAGTGCCGTCCATAAGCAAAATCAAGCGGCATCGTGGCTTTTTTGATCGTTTTTCCGGAAAGTGTCGTGTAGGCGGTCGTTTTCTCATCCGCTTTGTACGTGGTTTGATCGAGGAGAATTCCGCCGTCTCCGTCCCGTAAGTTCTGGGCATAGTCTCCGCTGCGTGTTGCTGTTTCCTTCAATGTCAGTGTTTTTTGTGTCGTGACGTACCCGGTCGCTGCATCATATTTTTGGACGAGCGACTGTGTCTGACGGTTCTTTTTCATATGCTTGATCCAGGAGACATGCGTCGCTGCCGTCTGCAAATCCGGGTAAAAATGCTCCGGCTCGGTTCCTTGATCCAGTTGTTGGATGGAACCGGTCGCTAAATCCATGGTCTCCAGTGTCCATGTGCTGTCATTCGCATGATCTTGATAACGGATCAAAAATAACTGCCGTCCGACACCGACCAGTTTGTAAATGGATTGCTTCGTCGTATACAATTTTTGCAGCTTTTGATCCGTTAAGGAATAACGGAAAATGAAGCTGTTTTTCTCGTTTGAGGCGTAAAAATACAAGGCGGTTTCATCGATGTAACTCGGACCGGACAGGTAAGGATACCGCTGATAGACAGCCGTTAAATCGTAACTGTTGCTTTGTCCGAGCGGCGAAAACGTCTCACTTCGGATCAATTCTTTTGGTGCTGGAACCGGGGGCGTTGGTTCCGATTCCGGTTGACTGCATCCGGCAAGCAGCAGGACAAGACTGAATAAGCTGAGTTTTAAAAAATAAGGCATAGCAAAAAACTCCCGTTCTGTTTTAGGAAAATGAAAACTCTATTAGTGTATAGGGAAACGAATCCATTGCCCTAAAAAAGAAGAGGTGCTTACAAGAATGTAAGAAAAAACACGATTCCCTTAAGGCATCGTGTTGGCACGTTCTGGTTCAATTGCCAGGTCAAGCATTTTTGTGAACGCGACGTCCGGATCGGTCGTTTGAAACGTCTGTAACCAGTCCTGAAAATCTCCTTCATAGACAATCGATCCGTCATGCAGGAAAATGACATGCGCATCCGTGTGCAATAAGTCATGCAGCTGATGAGTCGAAAACAAACAGGTCCGACCGTCGGCAATCAACTTTTCGAATCGGCGCATGATGTGCAGGCGGGTGGCGGGATCCACACCGCTCGTCGGTTCATCAAACATGTACAATGCGCGGGGGATCGTCGTCAACAATGTGACGAACAACCATTTCTTTTCGCCAGCCGACATCTTCCCGACCTTCATTTGCCACAGATGATGGAATAAATCGATTTCGCGTCGGCTCTGTAACGAAGCACTGTAGGTCGTTTGTTTTTTAAAATCAGTGAGTTGGGCGAGCCGGCCGATGAAATAGGCGACGTCCTTTCCCTTTAATTCATCGGAATAATAGATGGATTGCGTCAGATAGAGGATATCGGATTGGTCCGGCAGGGAAATGTCACCTGCCTGCGGACGCAAGGCACCCGTCATACAGTCAAATAAAGTAGTTTTCCCGGAGCCGTTCATGCCAATCAACACATTGAGCTTGTTTGGTTGCAGCGTAAACGTCACGTCGTGTAATAACGCACGGGACTTTGGATAAGCAAATTGCAGGTGTTGAACAAACATGGGTTTCCTCCTTAACGGGTCAAGATGGACAATAAGTTAAAACGTTTGATGGCGAAAAGACCGCTCAGCAGATAAAGAATCAGCGCCAACAGCAAAATCGGTCCGTTGACTGACGCATCGAGGTCTTTGAAAAAGTGAAGGATCTCAAACGACAACTGACGGATCGTATAAAACGGATTTAAGTAACTGAACCACTGCTCGCTCTGGCGGGTCGACACTAAAAACAACGGGTACATGACGATATTAGCAAGTGTCGCCATGCTGGAGATCTTAAACGGCACAAGTGTCAGCAATGTACTTGCGAAAGCGAGCGGCAGGCTGCCGAGCAGGACCAGCAGGGAAAGTCCAATCAGTTGAAACGAAAAGAAGTCTGTTACGAGCGACACCGTCACCGTAAAAAAGACGAGACTGACCGCGGCGAACACGACTTGAACAAGAATCATCGCAAGAATACAGCTCAGCTTATCTCCGGAAATCATGATATAGGTTTTCATCAACCCTCGTTCCCGCATCCGAGCCAGTTGGAGTCCGATTCCGTTCAAGTACGTCGATAAGATGATATAGCCCCAGAACAGCGGGATGAAGGACAGGAAGTCGGCATATGTAAAGTCATTTTGGGTGCCATACGCCAGTGCGAGCACAAGCGGCAGTCCGATTGTCCACAAAAAAGGAATTTTATCCGTTACCATGATTTTTAAATACAGGATGAAGTAACTTTGAATCGCGTGCATCATGTACCTCCTTTGTTAATAATTGTAAATAGGGTAACATACTTCATGAAAGAAATGAAATCATCCACTAAAAATTCCGAATATTCGTTTAGTAAACAAAAGACCGGGAATATATATCTAAAAGATACTATCTAAAAGATATAGGAGAAACCAATGCCAAAAGAAAACATGACCCGGTATGCGATTTTAGGGTTACTCGCGAGCGGCTGTACGTCAGGCTACGAAATGAAGCATACGATTGATACAAGTCTCAATCATTTTTGGAAGATTAGCTTCGGACAGGTCTATCCGATGTTAAAGACGTTGGCGCAAGAGGGACTAATTGAAGAGACGAGTGAAGGGGACGACCGGAAGACGTTCATCTTGACGCCGGACGGAGAGGCCGACCTCAGACGTTGGGTCGAGGAGCCGACGACCGAACTGCCGGTCCAGCGGAATGAACTGTTGCTGAAGCTTTATTTTGCCCGTCATGAGTCAAAAGAAACGACGATTCAAAAAATCGACCAGCATGCTGCTCTGCTCCGGGAACGGTTGGAGACGTACAACATGATTGAACAAACGATTCGTGCCTATCCTGAAACAAACGAAGCGGTGTATTGGCTGTTGACGCTCGATTACGGTAAACGAAAGACACAAGCTTTGCTTGAATGGTGTGCTGCGTCGACTCAGACACTTGAAGGAGGAAAAGACGATGAAACGCGTGATCGCGACACCGAATGAAGACGTCGTCGTATTTATCATCGGGTTACGAATCAACCGGCTGCGAGCGGTCCGGAAATGGTTACCGGCCGTTCAGGCGATGACACCGATGATCAAGGAATGTTATGAGCAGCAGGTTGGTTTGTTGTCGCATGAGATGCTCGTCGGTTGGCGGTCAGTCACGTTGATTCAGTATTGGCGTTCCTCCGACGCTCTGATTGCCTATTCGCACGGCAACCGTCACCTGACCGCGTGGAAACAGTTTAATCAGTCGGCCCGGGCAAGTCATGCCGTCGGGATTTTCCATGAGACGTTTGAAATCAGCAATTACGAGACGATGTATGTCAATCTGCCGACGCGGGGACTGGCGAAAGCGGTCGGAGAAAGTACGATTCAGAAACATCAGGAACAGGCGAAGGACCGTTTGGCCGAACGGAAACCGGTGTCGACACGTGAATAACGAACGAAGGGAGCGGATTCCAATGATCCGCTCCCTTGCTGTATGTATTACTGTTCTACCCGGACTAATGTTTCTCCGCAATTTTGACAAATCGAATTCATCGTCTCGGTACACTCTTTGCAAAAGGTACAGTTGTGCGAACAATGATACGTTTCCTGACCTTCTTCAAATGTCTCAGCACATCGGGTGCAATTTGTTGCCTGCATGTCATTCACCTCACGTCTCGTTTGATCTGTCTTAATTGTACGAAAGAAAAACGTGACCGGACAGCTGGTTTTGTTTGTTTTTCAGTAGCTTCACCTGAAAATGAATGGTAATTTTAAGATATGTCTTCATAATATTAGGAGGTTTAAAAATGGACGAAATTGATTACGCAATTATCCGGGCGTTGCAGGCAGACGGGCGGATGTCCTGGACGGAACTCGGCAAAACGGTGGGTCTTTCGACGCCGGCCGTCAACGAACGGGTCAAGAAACTCGAGGACCGCGGTGTCATCGAAGGATACCGCGCCGTCATCAATCCGGCCGCCATCGAAAAAACGATCATGGCGATCATGATGTTCGAGCAGACACGCTGTGCGGCATTCATCACGTTTTGCAAAGACCATCCGGATGTCGTCGAGTGCCACCGGCTCGCCGGGACGTTTAACTTCATGGTCAAGCTGTACACGCCGTCGGTCGAGACATTGGAAACGTTTATCGATGCCTCGATGGAATACGGAAAACCGTCGACCTGGATCCGGTTATCCTCACCCGTCGCGTTTAAGGCATTTACGGTCGGGGATGGAGTGCTGATATGAAATGTGTTATCAGGCAACGGATCGAGCAACAAGTCGGTTGGATCCATTCGATCCATCCCGTTGCCGAGCAGGGGAGAACAGCCATCGTCTATCATGTGAAAACGTTAGACGGTACCTATATCCTCAAGCAGGCAAGTTTACCCCGATACCGCAAGTGGTTGGCGCAGGAAGCGACAGTGATGCAGACGTTCAAGTCACAACACATCATTATCCCGACTTATATTGATTATATGGAAGACGAGCAACAGGATTATTTACTGATGTCCTACATAGCCGGTGAGACGTTGACAACGGCACTCGCGAATGCTTCCGAACTGCAGCGTCTTGAGCTGATTCGTGCATTTGGAAGGTTTCTCAGACAGCTTCATACGAGGGAGACTAGCTCCACCCATTCTTCAAAAGACTGGCTGGACAAACAGCTGCTTCAAGCCGATCACTATATTAAACAGGGCTGGACAAGTGGTTCGCGCGAGTTGCTTAACGCATCATCCACCAAACAGCCGGAACCTGTTCCGGCGACGCGGATACACGGAGATTGTACGACGGACAATCTGTTGGTCCGAGACAACGCAATCGTTGCATTTATCGATGTAGCCGGAATGACGGTCGGCGATCCCCGCTACGATGAAGCCTTGGCGACACGATCTTTTCGGACGGATATCAAGATGCTCGATGCGTTCTATTCCGGATATGGATTTTCACCAATCTCAGAAGAAACATTCCGCTATTTCGATGACGGATTGTATGAATTTTATTGAAAAACAAATCATAGAATCAGTTCAGGATAAAGAAATGTAATTTATACATTGCATATGGAATGTATATATGACATACTGAAAAAGGAAAATCTTTGAAGTAGGTGAGTAACATGAGTCCAAGCATGAGTCCGACGAAATCAAAACGAATGGAACAAGGATGGACGCAGCAACAATTGGCCGATCGTGTGAAGGTGACACGTCAAACCATCGCCCTGATTGAAGCCCGGAAATTTAATCCGAGTCTGAAACTGTGTCTTGAGATTGCCCATGCGTTGCACACCGATTTAAATACGCTATTTTGGGAGGAAGCCGATGAATAAGTTAAAACAATGGTTAGGGATTGAAACTGTAGCGGATGAACGGACACAACTGAAGGAGTTACGGTCATTCCATAATGCCGGACTGTTTATCGTCGTCCTGGCGATTCTTGACGTCATCGTCCGGGGATTCATTTTGGACCGTCCGGCTTCACATTGGGGAGCCAGTCTCGTCTATGTCATCGTCTATGTTTTTTATGCATTAGCGAAGATGGCACTGGAAGGGATTTATGATACGGAAGTCGATGACGAACGCAGTTTCAAGAAGAAAATGAAACAACATTTTTGGACACACCTTACCGGAGGTCTCTTTTTTGCAATCGTCATGCTATTCCTGCGCGGGATGCCGGAGACGTTGCGTGACTGGCTGAGAGTCCTGGTGACATTCGTTGTCGTAATCGCATTTTTGCAACTGTACGAATGGGTCTTCACAAAAATCTCATTACGCAGGACACAAAAAGAATTGGATCAGTCCGACTTTTAAACCAACACAAAAATAGCGGCTATTTCCTGATTTGTCTAGGAGTGGCCGCTATATGTTTTGCATCAGGTGCAACACTTTGTCGCTTGATCGACCTGATCTTGCGGGATCAGTAACTGGTCGCCCTTGACTGTAAAATCAATGTCATTGGCTTTTAGTCGTTCCATTTGAGCGGGTGTATTTTCACCCCATGGAACGGTTTTCGGTTGCTCGGAAGAAGCACATCCGACGAGCAGTAGACTGCTTGCAAACAGCAATGGTTTTAACATGAAATCATCTCCTGTCAGTCAGTCCGTGAGTTTTTGTTAAAGAACAACCGTTTTAATTGCAGTCCGTCGCTCGGAAAGCCACTAGTCAACCGGATTGGAATCAGGTTAAACAAAATAAAAATTATTGACAGCTGAATAAATGGTGGAGCCAACAGATGCATGACTGGACTTGGAAAGAGCAGACTTAATCCGGCGACGAACGTTCCGGCTATAAAATTCGCGAAAATCCCGCCGAGTAACAAGGCGGCTCGTTGTCCGCGACGGCGCGGAATCTCTGACGGGTGAGATTGGTAGAGTCCCTCCCAAAATTGCTTTCGGGCGACGGAAAAATGACCGATGCGTAAGAAGGGTTCGCCTTTCCCGATCGAAACTGATTTTAGCCTCAGACCAATCAGGCGGCCGACGAGCGCATGCCCGTATTCGTGCAAAATCAGGCTGGGGAAGTAAAAGCAAAACATGATTAGATTGAACCATAGTAAACCCATGTTCTTCCTCCTCTCATTAACAAACATAACAAAAAATGGATGTTTCAAGCAACTTACATAATTGTCATGGATTCATCTAGAGATTGAAAAAGGAGACTTATTATATGAACCTGTTAACTGATTCAACTTTGCCAATTCGCATATTTCCAGCTCAGCGTAAGGATTACCGCAAAATCATCTGTTTGTACCACGGCTGGGGATCGAGTGTGACAAAATATGAAGAATTCGCCCGGATGCTCTCGGAACAAGGATTTACGGTCATTGTGCCGGAACTCCACCTGCATGACAGCCGTGATGCGTTAGCAACGTATTTTACCCGGGCGTCGTCGAACGTCACTTTTGGGAAGTCGTGTTTCAAAGCATCGAGGAATCGAGCACACTCGTTCAGCGGCTGAACGTTCCGAGAGAGGACATCATTTGGCTTGGTGTCTCGATGGGAGGATTCATCGCAAGCGGTGCAGCTGCTAAACACAACGGCAGCGCAGGGGTGATTAACATCAACGGGTCCGGCTCCTTCCTCTTTTCGGAACAGCTTTTTCGAAGTCGTGACAAAAGAGACGATTTAACGGTAGAAGAAGAACGACGCTTGCGGGCGTATGATCCTGTCCTGCAAAAACAGTCTACACCAACGTTATTTGTACATGGACAACGCGATGCGGTCATTCCGATTGAAACGCAAGAACACTATGTCCAGCAGTCTGCTGGAACGAACAACGATTTGACGTTTTTCAAATATCCCTTCATCAACCATACTGTGTCGGATCAGATGATAGAGGACATCTTCGTTTGGTTGGATGAGCGCTTTTAACGAGAGCAGACAGAAGAACCGGACACCTGCCTGAGATGCCCGGTTTTTTTAGTACTGAGTGATCAGAAGAGACGCCGTACCGAAGATGATGATCAACGAGGTAAAGACCGCTTTCGTGCGGGGAGAAAGCGGGATGCCTTCTTGTTTTTGTTGAAAATAGACATAGCCGTAAACACCGCTCATTAACATCGTGACGAGAGCGAAGAGTGACGCAATGGTAGTCAGCATACGATGTTTTCCTCCTTCAATTCTTACCGTAAGATTTTTTCGAACGTTTTTCCTTTTGCCAATTCATCAATCAACTTATCAAGATAGCGGATTTCCCGCATCAACGGATCTTCGACGTTTTCGACCCGGACGCCGCAGACGACACCTTTGATTAACAATCGACGTTCCTGCATGTCCGGCGCCTCCGCAAAAAAGGCTTCGAATGTCGTCTGATCTGTTGCCAGCGTTGCGAGTTGTTGCTCCGAGTAACCGGTCAGCCAGCAAATGATCGTATCAACTTCCTGTTTCGTCCGACCCTTGCGTTCCGCTTTTGTCACGTAAAGCGAATAGACACTCGAAAACGCTGTCGTGTACAACCGATGTTTCGTCATCGTATTTCCTCCTCATGACTAATTATTACCAAAAGTGTAGCATACCGAACGCTCGAAATGGACCCCTCCGGACAAAACAAAGACCGTCCTTTTCGCACGAAAGGAACGGTCTTAACTAATCATTTTTTTAAATCGATGACATGGAATTCAATCTGTTCGTCGTCCGATACCCCGTATGCGAGCTTCCCGTTCGCATAAATCGGTTTGGACGTCGTATCGGTCATTTCCGTCAAGGGAGCTACTGTGCCGCGCGCAAGATCGGCGTACCAGAGTCGCGTCATACTCTCCCGGAAAATGACCCGGTCAGCCGCTAAAAAGCGGAATGCATCAACCGTCAACCGGTTGTCCGACGGTTTGAACTGGTACCCCGGTTGTTGTCCTTTCTTAGGCATGAAGAGGGCGGAGCCTTCTTCGCCGATCGCAACGTACTTTTTGTTGTGTTCAAAATCAATCAGTCCGTTCATCCGTCGTTTAAACGTATCGTCAAACGTCTCGAGCGTCGGCGTTTTATGACCGTTTTTAAAGGTGCTTGTATGCAAAATCAGCCCGGCATCGCTCCGGCGGAAGTCGAACGGATACTGGCCATTCCGTTTTTCGCCTTCTTTTAACATATACTGCTGATGAATGATGATGGTATCTTCCGCAAGATCAAACGATTTGACGGTCGTTTTGGTTTTTTCTGGCGTCGCGTCATGCGTCATCCATGACACCTGTGTCGAGGAAGCATCAAGATAAGGAATCGCCGTGTCATAACGGCTGATGCCTTGATCAAGCGTATTGATGTTTCCCGTCTTCAAGTCCATCGAACGAATCGCCCATTTTTGTCCGGACTTGGTTTGATTGTATTCGACCCAAAACAGGTAATGCGACACTCCGGTCATCATACCGATCGTTCGGTTGACCGTATGCAGCACTTGGTTATCGTTCAATCCTTGGCTGTAGCGGTAAATGTAACTGTTAATGTTTGTATCACTCGTTTGTTTAACGTGCGTATAGTAGATCGATTGCTCATACAGATAGTCCGGAGCAATCAGGACGTTTTGACCGGTAAAAAACGAAGATAAATTGTATGTTTGATGTGTTCCGAGCGAAATCTGGTCTGTCTTTTTCTTCAACGGCACATATTTTCCATAGTCAGACAAAGGGGTACTGACCGGTTCGAGATTTGGCGTCGGCTCAGCCACCTGCGGATCTGCCTTGATTTTCGGCGGGTGCTTGGCTGAATCGGAATCGGTGCATCCTGACGTGACGACGAGCGTCACAGTTAAAACCGCCGTAAAAGCTGTTTTCCAGTGCATGGTGTATGCCTCCTTTTAAGTAAAGTAATGATCAATAGAGGTTCTGTTTTCTTCTCCAACGCATCGAGACTAAACAATCGGAAATTCCGGACATCACAAACAGATACAACAAAACAGCGGAATGAACAGCAGGAAAAACCGTTTTCCAAAATAATACTTGTACTAGGGCCGGTACGCATGTACATGTATTTACTCCTTACGTTACTTAAATTTAACATCCTTTATTTTACATAATAGCTTATTTTATACTTCGTTTGAGAGTCGGATTTAAATAAAACATCAATACAAAAACAGTCAATAAACACCAGTATGTCTGGTGTTTATTGACTGTTTGAACGGTTCATTTGATTTTTAAGACGACTTTTCCTTTGGCCCGACCGGACTCGGAATACTCGAGCGCCGCTTGGGCGTCTTCAAACGGATACACCCGGTCGATGATCGGTTTGATTTGTCCGCTCTCGATCCATTCCGTGATGTGTTCGAGTTGTTGACCACTTGGTCGCATGAACAAAAACGTATAGGTGACATCATGTTTTCGTTCAAGAAGTGTCTCGCGGAGCGTCAACAGTCTAAATAATGACGTCTTGAGAAAACCGGACCGATAGGACTTACCGAACCGGCCATTCGGCAGTCCGGAAACCGAGACGATGTGTCCACCCGGACGGACAACTTGAAACGACCGTCGGAGTGTCTCGCCGCCAATCGTATCGTAGACTCCGTCGTAATCGTGCAACAGGTCCTCGAAGGCTTCGGTCCGGTAATTAATGATTTTATCGGTCCCAAGTGACTGGACAAGCTCATGTCCGGCGGGGCTTGCCGTCGTTGCGACATATAGTCCCATCGCTTTCGCCAGTTGAATCGCAAACGTTCCGACGCCTCCGGCACCGGCGTGAATCAAAACTTTTTGTCCGGGTGTCAGCTGCAGAATGTCATGTAACGCCTGATAGGACGTCAAGCCGACCAGCGGAATCGAAGCCGCTTCCTCAAACGAAAGTGTGGCTGGTTTCAAAGCGAGCATCTGTTCATCGATTGCGATGTATTCAGCAAACGTGCCGATCCGATTCTTCTCGGCACGACCATAAACGGCATCCCCGATCTGAAACTTCGTGACGGCAGAACCGATTTCAGTCACGACACCGGAAAAATCATTCCCGAGAATCAACGGGAACTGATAGGGAATCAACAGTTTGACGTTCCCGTCACGAATCTTATAATCAACCGGATTGATGCTTGCGGCGTGAATTTCGACGAGTACGTCGTGCGGATTGACCTGCGGACGGGGCTGTTCTGTAAGTTCAAGCGGGACGTGACCGTATTGTGTGATGGTCATTGCTTTCATGAATATCGACTCCATTTCCTGACTTTTCTATCCTTTAGTCTACCAGTTGGCAAGGCCGGCGAACACTTTGAGCGATCGATCCAGACATGATAAGCTAGTCAAGAACAGGAAAAATTTAGGTTTTAAGGGGATGGGACTGTGAGTAAGACAGGTGAACGCTTGTTACGAATCTGGATTCGCGTACCGCGTTTCATTAAACGGATGATTCCGCTCAGTATCACGCTGTATGTCATCGGGATGATAATCACGAATGGGGTTGACACATTGTGGCATTTTGACTTCGCTTTGGTCAAAGGAAGCGATCTTGTCATCAGTTTAGTCGGAGCATCGATTCTCGTTGCGGCACTGAGTCGTTCAAAAGGGGAGGACGCAACATGATACAGCCAGAGCGGGAAGAACAATTGACGGGCGGGAATGTCTCCGACGTCTCACGGATCGGGGATACAGTCAGACGAGAACAAAAACCGGACAGTGAACGGATTCACCGGTTGTTACACCATCTTGAGAAAAGAGGGTTTACAGGGAGTCCGCGGTTTTTAGGGATTGACGCACAAAATCGAGAAATCGTCTCGTACATTAAAGGCGAGGCCGGGAATTATCCGCTCGAGCCATACATGCGCTCGGATACCGTTCTTGAAGAAACGGCACGCCTATTGCGTGCTTATCACGAAGCCGTCGCGGATTTTCCAATCCCACCTGATTGGCCACCGCTCGACGGAACACCCGAGCCACTTGAACTGATTTGCCATAATGATTTTGCCGTCTATAACGTCATTTTTCAAAATGAACGGCCGATCGGCATCATCGATTTCGATGTCGCCGCCCCGGGACCACGGATTTGGGATATCGCGTATACGATGTATACGTTTGTTCCGTTAAGCCGCCATCAAATGACGGGAACAGGGGAGCCCGTGCTCTATGATCGAGTCACAGATCAGGAACGCATCCGGCGGCGAATCGAACTGTTTTTGACGGCTTACGGAAAACCAGACGTAAAAGCCGCCTTGTACGAAACGGTGCTGCTCCGCATCCAGACACTGATTGCGACGATTCAGCGGAAAGCAACGGAAGGCGACGAAGCCTTTCAGCGGATGATTGAAGAGGGACATGTCACGCATTACGAACGGGAACTCGATTTTCTGACACGGGAGGGAGCCGATTGCTTCCGGTAAGTACACGAAACTTCAAGGTGCGTTTTGCAGTTGCTGATAGGCGTGTCTGATTTGCCTGTAGATCTCGTCCGTCGGTAACGCCGCATCGATTTCAATGACGGGTGAAGCGGAACGTTCCATTTGCAGGCGGTGTTCGGCTAGCGTTCCAATCATCGCCGGATTCGTCGCCGTCAAGTATGTGCTGCACCAGTCGAGAAATGCATTCGTTCCCGTGAAATCAGGATACCTTTCTTGTTCCCGCTGGATTAAACGGTTCATCCGTGTCGTTTCATCCAAGCGTAAAAAGACAAGCAACTCCCGGTTGTCGAAGCCGGTCCGATTCCACGAAAAGACGGAACCGGAGACGACATACTGTTGACGGTTTTCGATATCCGGTGTGTATAAGGCATACCGCTCCGCGACCGATCGCTTTTCGGTAAACGTGTGATCTTTCCACAAATAATGATCGCTGTCGATCCAGGGGATACTTTCTTGTTTGCCGATCCACTTGCCGAGCGTGCTTTTCCCGGTACCGGAACCACCGATGATTTGAATGCGCATGTTTCTGACCTCCTCTAAGGTAGATGAATGTTTTGTAGGAACCTTCATATTACCTCATTCTATCGTTCAAAATAAGGGAGTGGACAAACAGATTGGAAACCGAACAAGAGGATGGATGTAAAGGGAGACGATTTAAGAATCGTTCTCCCTTTTTTCGGGTAATTCAATAGATAAGGTAAAGGAACGCTAGTCGTCACGTGTCAAGTCTGCTTGTGAGGAGAGGATGGATGCGATGATTGCCTTTTTCATTCTGGTACGCAATATGTATTACGTCCTGAAAATCCTGTTTCGTCAAGATGAACAAAAAGCCGTCATGTTCTCCGTCGCCTTTTTGCTGGCGGTCGGGATGTTTTTTTATCACAGCGTCGAACAGCTGAGTTATCTCGACGCACTGTACTTTTCCGTCATGACGCTGACGACAGTCGGATATGGTGATATTCATCCGGTCACGCCGATCGGCAAGATCTTTACGATGGGGTATGTCTTGCTTGGGATCGGTGTCATCAGTGCTCTGATCGTGAATTTTAACCGGGCGTTAAAAGAATTCCATTTAAACAAAAACAAACTAGACGGGAAGTGACGGGCAGTATTTGCGAATAAGGAGTGAAGCAGATGAACTTTAATCTGGTATTCGTCCTCTACAGTTGTCTGCTCGGGCTGATTGTCGGGGCACTTGCGTCACTGTTTCTGGCATTGTCGAATCTGCTGATTCATGTGACGTGGACGACAATTCCGGAACAGTTGGACACGCCGTTTTATCCGTTTTGGATTTGTCTGTTCGGCGGACTGTTGATTGGTCTGTTCCAGACGTACATCGGCGACTATCCCCGGACGATGCATCAGACGCTTGAGGAATTCAAGACGACAGGCCGGGTCACGTATGAAGGCGCAGTCGTCAAAAATACTGTAGCTGCCTTACTCGTTTTGACGTTCGGAGCAAGTCTCGGTCCGGAAGCAGCGTTGATCAGCATCCTCGGCGGATGGATGACGTGGGCCGGTGACCGGATGACCTGGACCCTGCAAAAGAAAAAAGAGTTGCTTGATCTTGGTATTGGAGCGATGTTATCGACGATTTTTTACGCGCCGTTGATCGGCGTCAGTGAAGCTCTCGAAGACGGGGTGAACCGGACCAACTTCAAGCGTAAATCCATCAAAGTCTTGTTGTATGCACTGACGACAGCCTGCGGGATTTTCGCCTTTACGACACTGAATCGACTGTTCCCACACGAAATCTTATTTTCCATCAGTACACCAAAAGTGAACTGGACGGTGGAGGTGATGTACTTTCTGCTTCCGGCAGTCATGATCGGGACGGGGTTCGGATACTTGTTTTTGTTATTTGGCCGCTGGACGGACAGTGTGGCGCGAAACTATCCGCATCCACTGGGTTTAGCTTTAGCCGCCGGCGCAATCTTAGGTCTGTTCGGCAGCATGTCGTCTTATTTCTTATTTTCCGGTGAACAAAAAATTCTTGAGTTCTCGCGGATTGCCTTCGATCAATCGGTCTTATTCTTAATCAGCATCGCCGTCGGGAAAGCATTTTTGACACATGTCTGTTTTTCGTTCGGATGGCGGGGCGGAAAAATCTTTCCGGCGGTCTTCTCGAGTACAGCGATGGCGTTTGCCTTAGCGTCCGTCTTTCCATATACACCGGGTTTGCTGATCGCAGTCAGTGTCGCTGCCAGTTGTACGGTCATCCTGAAACAACCGTTTGTCACCGCAACCTTGCTGCTGTTTTTATTTCCGTTACAATTCTTCCCGTTCATCTTGGTGGTTGCCTGGCTCATCCATCAGGGGATGGCACGCCTGACGAACAAGCAAACAAAAACGACATGAAGACCGGACCTCGTATATCGAGAGCCGGTCTTCATGTTGTCTACTGATTTTGATTATCCTGCATCTTTCAATTCCTGATAGGGATTGACGCGTGCTGCGATTTGCGCAGGCAATAGCGAAGCGATCGTTCCGAATAGCACCGGCAGAAGCAGGGAGACAGCGATCAAGAGCGGCTCATCCCACGGGACAAGATCATACAACACATAAATCGTGATGTAGGAGATACTCAGTCCGACGATTCCGGCGACGAACCCAATCAGCACCCCTTCTAACACAATCAATTGACGGACGGAACGGTTTGTCCAGCCGACCGCTTTTAAAATCGCGAGCGACGCCCGCCGGTCGGTGACGTTTTGCCACATGATTTCTCCAGTTGTTAAGATCGCGATCGCAATCGCAACTCCCATCGTCACGTAATGCATCGGACCGACCTGTAAGGCGACGAACTGACCGAGCCACGACGTATACAGGACGCCTTGTAGGTGGAACGTTACGAACAGGAAGAACGTCAACAGAGCTGTCGGTAAAGCAATCGATAAAATCGACAGCGCATTCCGTTTCCATTTGCCGAAAATCTCTTTGAGTGCGAGCGTCCAGGTCGAACGGAGACCGAGTTTGACGTGGGACGATGACGCATATTCACCCGTCTTGATGGCTTCGTAGGGGGAAATTTTCTGGATCGTAAAGGACGACCAGGCGGCACCGGCAAAGTAAATCACGAGACTGAACAGAGTAATCCAGAGTAAGCTCCACCCGTTCATCGTTTCGTTTCGGACATACGAGAAGATGCTTTCGACAATTAAAGCGACAACGGAGACAAAAGCGGCGAGAAGCGCGGCTTCAATCAAGACAATCCGGTACAAGTCTTTTGTCCGCCAGCCGAGTGCGAGCAAGACGGCAAATTCCTTCCGACGGGCAAGCATCGAGACGTAACTTGTCGCAAGGACATAAACGATCGCAACGGCAAGCATGGCGAAGATGACACCGGAGAAGCCGACACTCGTCTCGCGGAAGATTGTCATGGCGGCGCCGATGTGAATCCAAGGCTGTTCAATCCAACCGAGTGTCTTGCCGTTATCGACGACCTTTGTCACGACCGGTTGCGGCGACGACCCCTTTGTAATCGTTGCCAGCAGTCCGGTTTCCTGTTCGATTTGTGTCTTAACGTTTTGCAGGAGCTGTTCCGACTCCTCACTGACGGTTGTTGCGCCTTTGATTTTGAGACGAATCGACGAGATGGCCTGTTTTCCGTTGACGGCAAAGGCACTGTCTAACGTCGTCAGGATGTTCGGCGAGTTCGTCAATAAACCAACCGGATTACCAGACGTGTCGATTGACTTTGCCGGATTGACCGGATTGCCTTTCGCATCGAGGACGAGATCAGCGGATGACGGTCGATAGGTTTCCATCGGCAGTTCATTGAGCGGATCTTTTGAGACTTTAATTTTGTTCGGATCATAGAGACCGACGACTTTAAAGGTGAGGTAAGGATACTTAAACGGAATTTCCATCTCGCTCGGATTTTTAACCTTTTTTCCGGTCGAGACAAGTGACCGATATCCTTTTGAAGGATGCGTCGACTCCGAAAAGTACCAGTTCTTTAAATGAATCGCAGAGGTGCTGACTTCAAAAGCATTCTTCCAGCGCGTCGGATATGGACTTTTGGTTTCATTGAACTGAAGCGGACCTGATTTATACAGCAACTGGGCACCTGGAGCATCTTCTGCAACAAACGTCTGGAGGTTTGTCCCTTCCGACAATGTTTTGAGATAGGTTTCTTCGACTTTAGAAGACGGCATCTCAAGGCGTTGCGTCAATTTGGCCGGATACGTTTGAAAGATAGACTTTACACGGTCACCGTCCGGCTGTTTTTTGACCAGATCTTGAACCAGCTTTTGCTGATCCTGCTCAGTTTTATACGGAGCATCCAGCTTTTCAATCGTAAATTCATATGTCCCTTTATTAAAGGAATGCGGATTGACAAGAACCGGAATGATGTTGTCGTCAGCCCCTCGAGGTGACTCATGTTGATCCAGTTGTGAAAAATACCGGGAATTATTTTTGGAACTGACGCTTTGATCGAGCCCGACTAGTCGGGCTTCCTCTTTCGGATCGACAGCAACAATCAGAACCGGATTACCGGCAGAGACATCCCGAAAGCTGTCCACCGGGGAGGTCGAGAAGGGGACTTTTTCTGGTAACTGGATCTTTGTGCCTTGAGCAATATGGATCTGCTCTTCGAATTGCTGTTCTTTGCCAAGGCCAGTTTCGGTGTATGTCGTTCTCTTATAGCGGTAAATACCGGGTTCCTTTGGAAACGTCATGGCTTTCTTGAACATGACAAACGTGTTGGCATAGCCCATGACAGCAATCGGTGCTGCAATATCAACTTCTTTCATCTGTTTGATGGTTTCATATTGCTCCATAGAAATTCCGCCGTTGATTCCATTTAAATAGTTGGGTTCGAGCAGGTCGCTCGATTCAGTCGACATTTGACTGCCTTTCGGGCGGACGACGATATCGTAGGCCGATGACCATTTTTTCTGTAACGTCTGTTCAACCGTCCCTTGACTGGAGTCGGTCAGGTTGAACATCAGACTGAGTCCGGCACTGATGATGAGCGCGCCGACAAGCGTCAAAATGAACTTAAACCGTTGTCGGCGCCAGTGATTCAAAACGAAACGTAGCATAGGGATTCTCCTTTATTCAGTGATGGGAAGACTGATAGCGTAAATACGTTGTTAAATCCTGTTTGAAGTGACGGAGTTCGTTTGGATCAACTCTTTGACAATCTGTCTCTGTTGCATAGCGGGTAATCAGGTAGGGCGCAAGTGACGTCGACAACTCAATTCGCTGCGTCCACTCCGTCAGCGACTCGTGCCGCCGGCGTTGCAATGGTTTTGATAATTGCTGATTGAAGTCGAATAAGAGCAGCCGGACAGATTCCTGCGGTGGAACGGGCATCTTGGGTGTGCTCGTCGGATGAATCGAGAAGGGTCGTGGAAAGGCGGTCCGGTTATGGATTACGGAAGTTTCGCTGTTTGGGCGATTCCGGAGCCGTCGCTGATTGAAATGATGAGAGATGAAGAACATGAAGAACCCGGCAAGCAACAGACCTGCCCATAACCAATCGGACGACTTGGAACGGGTGGCTTCCTTGGTTGTTTCGAAGAAAGAGGGCGATTCAGCCGTTTTTACTTTTCCGCGTGAAGCACCTTCGATCTTTTCCGTTTTCCCGGTCGCACCCCCAAGAATTTCACCCTCGGAATCTTCTCGGATGATCCCTTCGGAACAGTTATATTTTGAAAAAATCCGATTTGACAATGAATCCTTTCCACATCCCCGCTTTACCGTCGTTTCCTGTTCAGAAAAGTCTGCTTGCCGAAAGGATTGATAGACCGATTGTGTCGTAAACAACAGCAGAAAAAAGACGGCGGATGAACCAATCATGCATACAATGAGTTTGGATCGGAACGTTTTGATGAATTCCACCTCGCCTTCATGAATCGTTTTTACACACTCCGAACGGTCTGCTTCCGCCGATCTTCGACAATCTGTCCATCCTGCATGAATACAATCCGATCCGCCCGTTCCGCGAGTGCCAAATCGTGCGTGACGAACAGGATGCCGCATTGTTCTTCTTGATGAAGATCGAGCAACAGTTGAAAGATCGTCTCCCCGTTGACCGAGTCGAGATTACCGGTTGGTTCGTCGGCGAGAATCCAGCGTGGCCGGTTGATCAGGGCTCGGGCAATCGCGACCCGTTGCTGTTGCCCGCCGGACAATTGCGCCGGCAAGGCATCCTGTTTCGCTGTCAGTCCGACTTTTTCCAAGATTTCCGCAATCCGGTCTTCTTTGTTGAAGTCGGTTTTTTGTTTCAGTAAGGGAACGAGCAGATTTTCTTTGACCGTCAAAGCGGGCAAAAGATGAAACTGTTGAAAGACAAAACCGATTTCCTGCGCCCGGAACTTCGACAATTGCCGATTCTTCCACTTCGTGATGTCTTGTCCGTCATAGTCGATTTGCCCTGATGTCGGCCGGTCGAGCGAGCCAATCAGACTTAAAAACGTTGATTTCCCTGATCCGGACGGACCGACCAGGGCGGTGATGTCACTCGCGGAAAACTGACAGGTCAACGCTTTTAAGACTTCACTCTGTAATCCTGCCTGGCTGAATGTATGCGAGACATCTTTGACCAAAATATCCACCAAACCACTCCTTTTACAAATTAAGGTAAAATAAGTGTAATATTATTTGAAAATTTTGTCTATTTAAGAAAAAAGATTTTCTTGATGAAACGCGACCGGAATTCATAATTGGTTCATAACTTCCTTCTACAGTATGAGTATTCAAGACAAGGGAGGAACAAACAGATGAAGCAGACAAAAAAACGAAAATGGTGGATCGGATTGCTAGTCATCCTGCTGATTGGGACAGCCGGTGTCGCAGCGATGGGGCAACAATCGTCAGCGGATGGATTAAAACGGGAGCAAGTCAAACAAAAAACATTGCAGACGTATTATCATTTCACGGGTCAAGTCATGGCCGATAATCGTAGAACGGTCGTCAGTAATGAGCTGGTCGAAGTCAAGGCGGTCGAGGTTAAAGTCGGGCAACAAGTCAGAGCGGGGGACACGCTGTTTTCAAGCGTGAGTGGCAAAACGTATCAAGCCCCGATTACGGGTGAGATCGCCAAGCTTGAAGTTGAACCAAACGCTAGTTACGGACCCAACACGTCCCTCGCTGTCATTACGGACTACAGAGACTTGACCGTTCAACTGAAGGTCGACGAACAAGATATCCATCGCGTCAAACAAGATCAGTCGGTCGAGTTGCGTGTAAACGGCTTGGATGAAATGGTAGACGGTACAGTGGAATCGGTCGGTAAAGAAGCGGTCATAGAAAATGGACTGTCGTATTTCACGGCGGACGTCACGATCGATAAGCCGGACCAACTGCGTGTCGGCATGACCGTCGAGGCCCGCATCAACAAACAATTGGTCAAGGAGGCGGCCGTCTTGTCACTCGATGTCGTCGAGTATACGGAAAATGACCGTCCGTACGTCTACGTCGAAGAAGAAGGCGAAGTTGTCCGCCGGTTCATCACGACCGGAGTGACGGACGGGCAAGACATTGAAATCAAACAAGGTCTGTCCGTTGAT
Source organism: Exiguobacterium sp. S22-S28 (assembly GCF_043359615.1). Lineage (NCBI taxonomy): Bacteria > Bacillati > Bacillota > Bacilli > Caryophanales > Exiguobacterium > Exiguobacterium sp. S22-S28. Next base: position 21,040 of record NZ_JBHFFC010000025.1, read on the forward strand.
GACTATGTCGTGTTGCCGACCGAACAAGGCAGTTCAGGTCTGTTACCGACTCCTCCGGGAGGTGCATCGTAATGGCTGTCGTCGAGTTGAAACAGATTACGAAAGCTTACGGAGCAGGCGAAAACCGGCAAACGGTCTTGAGAGATGTGGATTTATCGATCGAGGCCGGGGAATACGTGACGATTCTCGGTCCGTCGGGATCCGGTAAGTCGACCTTGATGAACATCATCGGATGTCTCGACATCCCGTCGAGCGGCAACTATCACCTGCAACATCAGGATGTCAGCCAACTGTCTGAAGATGAACTCGCCCGGATCCGGAATCAGGAAGTCGGCTTCATCTTTCAACAGTTCCAACTGTTACCGCGATTGACGGTCCTGCAAAACATCGAACTGCCGCTGATTTATGCGGGCGTCCCGCCAAAAGAGCGACGACGGCGGGCGGTCGATTTGCTGACCCGGGTCGGACTCGGGGAAAAGGGAAGTGTCTATCCGCATCAGTTGTCCGGCGGGCAACAGCAACGGGTCGCGATTGCCCGGGCACTTGTCACGAAACCGACGCTGCTGCTGGCGGATGAACCGACCGGTGCACTCGACCAAAAGACCGGTCAGCAAATCATGGGCTTGTTTCACGAGCTGGCGGACGAAGGGAAGACGATTGTCATGATCACCCACGACATTACGATTGCGAAACAGGCGAAACGAATCGTCCGGATTGAAGACGGACAGGTACAGGAGGCGAGTCATCCATGATACGCGAAACCTTTCGGATGGCCTGGACGAATATCGTCCATCATAAAATGCGGTCCTTTCTGACGACACTCGGGGTCATCATCGGCGTCGCTTCCATCATCACCCTGATTTCAATCGTCAACGGGGCGACCGCCTCGATCAATGCCGAAGTCTCAACGTTCGGGGCAAACAAATTGACGATTCAAACGACGGCGTCTCCGTTAAAAGCAGGATTATCCCAAGGACAACTGGAAGAGTTAAATCAAGTCGACGGGACACGCGGTATTGCCCCGACGTTGACGACTCAATTATCGGTGCGGTCGGCAGACGCCCGACTCGATGACGTGACGATCAGCGGCCGCAATCACATCTACTACCAGGAATCGGCCGATGTCACACAGGGACGGGAAATCAAAATCAGTGATGTCGAGCAGGAAACCGTCGTCGCCGTCATCAGTCCCTCCGTTGCCCGGACACTTTTTCCGGGACAGGAACCGGTCGGACAGTCGCTGTTCCTGAACGGTTTGACGTATCAGGTCATCGGCGTGAGTGATGCCGACTCGGAGGAAATCGTGATTCCGTATACGACGGCACTGCGGACGCTTGACATCGACACGGTGCAACAAGTCGATGTCTTCAAGGAGGAGTCGGCCGACGTCGCGACCGTCAAACGGGATCTGTCCGCGAAAATGTATCAATTCTATAATGAACAGGAAGACCGCTATACGATCGTCAGTCTTGATGAAGCTCTTGATTCAATTGATCAAATCAATACGATGTTGTCGTTGCTGTTGACCGGGATCGCCTCGATTTCCTTGATTGTCGGCGGCATCGGAATCATGAATATGATGCTCGTCTCGGTCACGGAGCGGACGACGGAAATCGGTCTGCGCAAAGCACTCGGCGCACGACCACGGGCGATTCGGCTCCAATTTTTACTCGAGTCGATCTTATTATCCTTGATGGGTGGTGGGATCGGCATCATCGTCGGGGTCGGTCTAGCTTATCTCGTCAGTCTGTTGATCGGAACGACGTTTACGATTTCCGTCGGGACGTTGCTCCTTGCAGCCGGTTTTTCAATGCTTGTCGGGATCGTCTTCGGATACGCGCCCGCTCGAAAAGCGTCGTTGCTCCATCCGATTGAAGCCCTGCGCAATGCGTAAAGGAGGTGTGGGATGGTTACCATCCTGATTGCAGAAGATGATCCACATGTCCGGTACCTGTTAGGCGAAACTTTACGTGCGGCAGGATTCCGGACGATCGAAGCCGCAGACGGAGCACAAGCGCTTGCCTGCTTTGACGAACAACACATCGATCTGCTTGTCACGGACGTCATGATGCCGCATGTCTCGGGCATCGAACTCGTCCATGCGTTGCGGCAAGCCGGGTATGATCTGCCGATTTTGATGCTGACGGTCCTCGATACGTTTGCTGATAAGGAAGCAGGATTCGTGACCGGCGTCGATGATTATCTGGTCAAGCCGGTCGACCTTGATGAATGGCTGTTACGGATTCATGCTTTACTTCGGCGATCGAAAATCGTCGCGACGCAGGAACTTGTCGTGAAGACGTTGACGTTACGGATGCGGGATGCGACCGTCGTCACACCGGACGGCGAACTTACGTTACCGCAAAAGGAATTTCAATTGCTCTATCGTCTGTTGTCCCAACCGAAACAGATTTTCACACGCCAATAGTTAATGGATGAGATTTGGGGATATGATGTTGAAAGTGACAGCCGGACGGTTGATGTCCATGTCAAACGGTTACGGGATAAATTTAATCAGTATGAAGTCTTTACGATCGAGACGGTCTGGGGACTCGGCTACAAAGGGGTCGTGTTATGAAGCCGTTTTTTCAGTCAATCTCCGGTCGGTTTTTCCTCATTTTGTTTGGCTTGCTGCTGTTGCCGTTATTGATTCCGCTCGGGGCGACGTTCTTTTTCCAATTCGATTCGGTCCGCCAAGACGTCGCACAACAACTGGCGGAACGGACGGGGACCGTCGAACGGTTGATGGTCGAACAAGAACTGTCCTTCGCTTCAGCCAGCCGCTACGTCGAACAATCGGTGATTGCGACGACGGAAGTCTCGGCCGACCGTTTACAAACCATGGTTTCACTGTCTGAAACTGAAACAGAGACGCTCCGACAGAAAGGAGAAGTGGCTGTCGCCGGAACCTTTTCGGAGCGTCCGCTTCATATTCGGCAGGTCGGCGAACGTTACTTGGTGGCGACACCGAATCCGGACCAGGACCTTGTCTCAAGTATTCGCAACTCGTCCTTGGTTGGAATCGGTCTGACGATTGCCGTCGCCTTTTTCCTGACCTGGTTTGCCGTCCGGCTCGTGACCCGACGGATCAAACGGATCAGCGAAGCCGCTGTTGAAGTGACGCAAGGCAACTACGACATTCAGATTCCGGATCAGGGGAATGATGAAGTCGCGAACTTGATTCAGAACTTTAACCAGATGACCGTCGCCTTGCAACGAAACGAATATTTGGCAAAAGATTTGGCGGCGGCGATTTCCCATGAACTGAAGACACCGATCGCCTCGATCCATGGGTTCAGCCGGTTACTGGCACAGCCCGGTCTTCCGGAAGACAAGCAACAGCATTACATCCGGATCATCGGACAGGAAAGTGACCGTCTGTCCCGCCTGACCTCGAATCTTGTCCGGTTATCGCGCCTCGATCATCAGTCAATCATCCAGCGGAAGCCGTATCGTTTTGATGAACAGGTCCGTCATGCTTTGCTGTTACTGGAATCCCAGTGGACAGACAAACATCTGATCCTCGATCTCGAGTTGGCGGAAGTGACGGTCGTCTGGGAAGAGGAACTGATGCAACAGGTTTTACTCAATCTTCTGCAAAATGCAGTTTATTTCTCACCTGCAAACGGCATCCTGTCGATTCGGCTGACACAAGCAACGGATGTCACGTTGACCATCACCGATCAAGGAAAAGGCATTTCGGCGGCGGAGCTCCCATTCGTGTTTGACCGTTTTTATCAAGGCGAGACCTCACGGACGACGGATGGTCACGGACTTGGCTTGTCGATTGTCAAACGGATCGTCGAATTACACGGCGGGGCAGTGACTCTTGACAGCACAACCGGTCAAGGAACGTCTGCCCAAATTCAAATACCGCAAAAAGGACCTGCTTGAGCTGTTTGCTCAAACAGGTCCTTTCGACGTTTTCTCATTCATGAACCAGGCAGTATCCTGAAGAAAAGACTCGATGTCGGTTTGCGTGCGGATCCGGATCATCGGACAGTCCGCTCAGCCATCGCATCGAGGATAACCTGGACCCAGTCCTCAGTCTGACCGAAGCACGGTCGGACATCACCGATATGATAAAATGTGCTGGCTTCCGGACCGATCCAACTTGTTGAATCGAGCATACAAAGGAACACCGAAATCTGGTTGGAAAGGGCAATCCCGAGCTCGACGTGGCTGCCTTTTCCGGCGGGGAGCACTAAAATCAAACAGTCACTTGCTTTGACGGCATCCAGTTCCAGTTGACCGATTCGTTGCAGGGCAGCCGGTGTATCGACCCGGTCTGACCGTGTCCAGTCGTACGTCAGGTGATGTCCCTGTCTGGTCAATTGATGATTAATCGAACGAACTGTTTCGATGTTACGAAAGCTACTGGCGGTTTGAACTACCTCCACCTACGCTTCGCTAAGAGGTGGAGAATTCCTGAGTTATTCAACCTAGCGGTCAAAAATTTATCAGGCTAACCCCGTCGTCCCGACGGTTGAACGTTGATCTTGTCCGTTTCTTTTATGCGGATGCCTACTCTGCTTGGTTTTCGCTACTTCGGTCATCCGCAAGGTAAACGTTGAAGATTTTACGTGACAGACGAACTTCTTGTCACAACCCCATATCTTCAGTTTTCAAAGAACATGACTCTTTTTTTATTCCTGATTTTAATTGCTTTCAAACCAAGAGTGCCGGGCAATTGACGTGTCGCAAGACACGCCTTGCCCGAAGACGATTCATCTCCCACTTGCACTAGGGCTTCGCCCTGAACGTTTAGAAGTGGGCGTATTCTCGACTGATTTTGATAAAAATTCATCTGATGGATCTCCTGTCTGAAATATGTCTTGATTGATTCCGGAAAATAAATCAGCTTATTCAAACGATTTCCGGAAACCGTAAAACGGACGAAACGACTGACCGCGGTAAAAACTTTCCGAGCTGCTTGAGGCGAGGACTTCGATCCGTGTCGTCGGATACCAGTCATGAAGGCGGGCGAACAGCTGTTGACCAAGACCTTGCCCACGGAAATTCGCATCAATCAATAATTCACAGATGTACAACGTGACCTGCGTGTCTGTCATTCCGCGAACATAACCGATGACCTCTCCCGCATGTTCAACGACAAGCGCAGCGTTTGAGTGTTGCCAAGCGAGTTGGGTCCGTTCATGCAGACGGACGAGCTGGTTCCAACCTTTCGCAGCATTTAAGCGCTGAATAGTGTGGAAGTCCTGATCTTGGTACGGGCGGATCTGATAGGCAGTTGTCATGAGCGTGACCTTCTTTCTAAGTTAAGTTGGATGAGCAAGGGTTCGAGTTCCGACCAATCGTTCACCGTGTAGGAAGACGGAATGGCAACAACCGGATGATCTGTTTTTAAGATGCCCGTCATCCCGACGGCTTCTGCTCCTTTGATATCGTGAAGCGGATGATCCCCGATAAACAAAACATTTTCTGGGGCAAGCTCCCAGTTGATCAAAGGACGTAAGAACAGTTCCGGATTCGGTTTGGAAAGACCGACTTCTTCCGAAATCAAGATCGGGTCAAAAAATATCTGCAATTGATGGTGATTGATGACCGCACGTTGCAAGTCGCTCCGACCGTTCGTGATCAGACCGAGCCGGTAAGAGGACGACAGGTTTTCCGGCAAAGAAATTGTCCCCGGATACAAGTCGCTAGTGTTTGCCCACTCAGCCAAGTAGTCGTCGAGCAAATCAGTCGGATCAACTGGCAACTCAAAGCGGACGACCAGTTGTTGATAAACGATGTCCTTCCAAACGAGACCGCGTTGATCGAGCTCAATAAACAGTGCGTGATAACTTTCGAGCGGACAATCAGCAACCGGAGCAATCAGCCGTTGATGCTGAGAGGTCAAAAAGAGTTGCAACGAAGTCTTGCGATCCAGCAAGGTTCCGTCAAGATCAAATAAGATGGCTTCAATCGGCATAGTACAATAACTCCTACATATTTTATATATTTCAATTACCGTAATATTAAACAAAATCTTAGCACGCAATAAAGGATAAACTAACTTCTTGTCAAATACCACTTAAAGCGGACAAAGGAGGTATCCAATGCAGTTTCATTCAAACATAACCCACACTAAACACTATTTAGACACGAAATCCCCGGGAACTCCCGTGATTATCTTAACCGGAATGGGCTGTTCTTACGAAGAATGGTACGAAATTGTTCAATCGCTGCAACAAACGAATCGTGTTCTCAGTTTTCATCGGCATACCTGGAAAGAGGGGAACGGCATTCACCGAACCAGTCACGCAGTACTGCAACTTCAAACACTGTTAACAGAATCTGGTGTGAATGAACCGTTTTTATTGATCGGCCACTCTTACGGCGGGCTAATTGCCCAGGAATTCACAAAAAGATTCCCTGAACAGATAAAGGGTTTGCTACTGGTTGACTCCACATCCGTTGATTTACATGAACTCGATACACTCGATACACCCGTTCTCGATTCCTTTTCATCGGACGCGTCATGGCAAGAACAATGCCGGCACTATGCCATACAAACGAAAGAGCAATTACATTCTTTGCTGGCACCGATCCTGACTGAATCTCAGAAACAATTACCGGAAGCCGTCCAGTCGGCTTTAATTGACTTTCACACCGAACCGGCACTCTATGCCATGATGGATTCGGAAGTCGAATACTGGAAAGCAGATGCGGACCGGATTCGGACCGGTCCATTTCCGAATCTTCCACTGATCGTCATCGGTCGCGATTCAAAACGGGCCATTCAGGACGGACTCGACGAAGGATTACCGGAATCCGAACTGCAACAAGTTGAGCAGACATGGCACCGGTTGGTATTACGGCAAGTTGCGTTAACAGAAGAAGCAACATTCATTACGGCAACGGGAGCCGGACATTCGATTCATTTGGACCGGCCGGATCTTGTGATCTCAGCGGTCCGCAAACTCGACTTCAATTTCAAAAGGATGTGTCAATCGTGAAACGGATTTACTTTTTGCACGGCTTTATGGGTACAGGACAAACACACTTCGAACCACAACTGACTTATTTTAAAACCGATTACGATGTCATTTTACTGGATTTACCGGGACACGGTGCTTCAGAAACGGACGCTGTTGCTGATTATATCGATCAGGCAACCGATTATGTTCTGGAACAGATGAAAAAAACAGGTCCCGGATACCTCGTCGGATTATCGCTCGGGGCATCGCTTTCCCTACAAATCGCCCTTCAAGCACCAACGCTTGTCGCGGGTGTTGTCTTAACCGGTTATACGCCGGATGTCCCGGAAGAGCTGACAGATATCATGGCACAACAATATACTTATTTTTTGGAAATTGACCAACATCAACCGGACGTCGCCGAACAGTTTGCAGCGTTGCACGGAAACCGTTGGAAAACAACGATGCAACACGTCTTGTATCAAATGACGTTCCGTTATCCGGTGATGACGAAGGAAACGTTAGCTGATTTGACGATCCCGCTCCATATTTTAAACGGAACTGATCAAGCCTATGAAGTAGACGGTGCCTCTCGTCTGCAGAAAGATTATCCGGCGACGGAAATCGATTTGATCGCAGATGCCGGACATACGGCAAACCTGGACCAGCCGGAATCCTTCAACAAACGGTTGGAGCAGATACTAAGCCGATCCTACTGACGCTTTAAAGGTTTGTTTTTCTTCATACATCGCCTGATCGGCTTTTCGCAACAAATCTGGAAGGTCTGTCGTTGCTGTCCGATAAGCAAACCCCAGCGAGACCGATAGTTCATGACGAATAAAATCCTGCCGTAACGCTGCGATTAAATCGTGAACTGATTGTTCTGTATCATTTTTGCAGACGATGACAAATTCATCACCACCGAGGCGAAACGTCTCGTGACTGAAGCGATTTAAGCAAAGAGCCGTCTGCTCAAGCAAGGCATCACCCGCGACATGACCGAACCGGTCGTTAACCAGCTTTAAGTCATTGAGATCAAGGGCAATCACGCCGAGGTTAAGCGGGGGACCCGCTTGAAGTTTTACAACTGTTTCGTCAAACGCATGCCGGTTATACAATCCTGTCAAGGAATCCCGTTGACATAATTGCTCGAGTTCCTCCTGTTTGGCTTTGGCTGCATCCATATTCCGAATCACGCCTTGAACGGCGACGATTTCGCCGCCTTCATAAATCGGCGTCGTGTATTCTTCAAACCAAATGTATGTACCGTCATTCGTCCGCCAACGTTGCGAGAATGGTTCATCGTAATTACAGTTGCCGGAGATTTTCGACATCAAAATCTCGATATCGTCCGGATGAATCCGGTCAAAACATTCCGAAGGATCGGCATAACTGGCTTCGACTGTACCCGGTCCGATGTGTTCGTCGAGAGAGGGACTGATATAACGGAACCGATAAACAGGTTTTACTTCAAAAATATACATGATATCCTTCGAATGGTTTCCGAATGTGGCAATCGTCGAAGTGGCAACGGACGGCAAGAGATACTTCTTAAAAGCCCATCGTCCGAGCAGGGTACATCCAATTCCAATCACGATACCGGTCCAGAACAAACGTGTTCACCTGCCTTATGGTTTTCATCCTACAGTGTTAGGATGGATGAATTATAAATGAGATACACTAAAGTATACCAAATGAATTGTTTTATAAATACATAAAATTCCATTTTAACCATTGTGATTTTCCTTAAATATGAATATGAAAAAACACGGCACCTGATTTACAGGGACCGTGTTTTTTCATGACATCGAAATTAAGGAGACGACAAGAATGAGGATTAATGTTGTTTCAGCTTCTTACTCGCCCATATCAGGTGAGCGACAGTAATTAAAAGGCAGCATACAACACTTGAATTATGAACATCATGAGCACCTGATATTTGATGTGTTGCTACGTCTAAAATCGATGACGGTAAAAAATAAAGAAACGTGGGGGAAAGACCTTTGATAACAAGAAGGAAAAAGGCCACTCCGATGGTCAAAACAGCAATAAGGATCTGTTGTTTTATGTATACGCTGATGACCAGAACAAGACTAACGAGATAAAGAATCCAAAGGCTGTACAAGATTGAAAAGGAAAGTAGCTTTAAGAAAGGGAACGAACCGAATAAATACACCGTGTAGAGGTAAGATGCCAGAATCCCGAAGAAGATGCTGAACATACTGATCAACCAATGAGCAATCAGCTTTGCATGTACGTAACTGTAAATCGATACCGGTCGTGTCAAAATAAAATCCTGCATTCCACTTTGACGATCTGTTGTAATCAGACCCATAAAACTGATAATCAGAATAATCAAACCGATTTGATTAAATTGACCGGAGACAGTCGATAAAAAAATTTCACTTGAAGTGGGGGGCGGTTTGTTTGGATCCAGTATGACTCCAATCGTGCCACCTAACTGTTGCAGAATGATGTCCAAATACATATTGATCAGGGGCTGCGTAAAGCCCAGAAGGATAAAAAAGATTGTCAACCACACATATTTATAATCCTTTCCCGCTTCCGTCAGTTCAGCCCGTATAAGAATCGCTAAATTCATCATACATCTGCCGCCAATTCGGTAAACACTTCTTCCAACCCTTTTTCATAAAACCCAACGGACATCACTTCAATCCTGTTAACCGAAAAAGTGTTGATGACTTCTTTTAAATCGAATGCGCCCGCTCCTGTTATCAGAAACGTGTGTGGTGTTAATTCTTTTAAACAGATAACGTCCAAGCATTCTCGAAGATGATTCAGTTGGACAGATTCTTTTAATGTAACAAGCAGCTGTTTCGTATCGAATTTTTGATCATCCTGATTGATATCGCCAATAATTTTTCCGTCTTTCATGATGATATAACGGTCACAAATGTATTTTGTATCGTGTAAGATATGCGTCGAGAGTAGAATGGTCATCCGTTGTTTCAAGCGGACAATCAACTTCTGTATTTCATTTCGACCAATCGGGTCAAGTGATGCAACAGGTTCATCCAGAATTAAAAATCGTGGATTGTGTAAAATCGCTTGAGCAATGCCTAGGCGTTGTTTCATTCCACCAGATAATTGCTCCACTCTGAAGTGTTGCTTTTCGTGCAAACCGACTTCTTTTAAGGTTTCTTGAATCCTGATTTCTAATCGATCTTTTTTTATGCCAGACAACCTTCCAAAAAACCGAAGCGATTCTCTGCAAGTCATCCATGCTTTAAAATCTGTATATTGTGAGAGGTAACCAATCTGTTGTTTACGTGTTTCGATCGGTTGCGCATCAAATAAAACATCGCCTGATTCGTACGAAAGAATCCCCATCAGACATTTCAGAAGAGTTGTTTTCCCTGCTCCATTTGGACCAAGCAATCCAACACATTCACTTTCCTTGATTGAAAGCTGAACACCGTTAAGAATCTTTTGTTTGCCGATTGTTTTATGCAGATTATGAATCGTAATCATGGCGGACGGTTCTCCTTCCTATCATCAAGTACACGATTGGACCAATCATTTGCAGACTTACGATGATCAATAGCCACATATACGGCTGCACAAGTTGATTTTTTCTTTTATACCAATCTAGAAGAGTAATTCCAATCAACAGCATGTTAAAGAACAAGACAGGGATCATGAGAGGAAGCAGTTGAAACCAATCCATTTCCAATAAAGGAGCTATATCTGTATTCATGCTCTCACCTCTTTCTATTATCATTATCGATAATGATAATTAATAAGTCAACCAATTTTTTACTTTTTATGAAATGAACGAAATTTTAAAAATGATGAGAGACATATGGTATGTTCATGTAGCAGGAACAACAAAAGAACGTCCTATTTTTTATGAACAGTTATTTACATTAGCAAACGAAGGGATAGATGAAATGAATTTAGATTTATTTAAAAACCAAGTCAGATTCAAAATCGCATTGGAATTAATTGATCGGGATGAAGGGTTGTCTATCATGCAACTGAATAAACATCTCGAAGACGTTCCGCAAGCTACACTCTACCGCCATGTAAATGCGATGCTCCAAGATTCTTTATTGAAAGTGGTTGGCATTCAACGCGCAGGAAAAGTCGAGGAAAAAGTTTATGCATTAAATACATCCGGATACAAAATTAAAGAAGAAGACTGGGCTTCAGCGACATATGATGAAAAGGTCAACTTTGTCTCGTTTTATTTTATGTACATTTTACAAAACTATAAAAATTACCATGATCAGCTAATGACAACCGTTTCTCCGGATAAAGCAACATTTTCATTAGTTAAATTAAATTTGCCCGACGAAATGTTTCATTCCTTTCAATCAGAGCTGAGTGCGTTATTAGAAAAATATTATGAATTATCCGCACAAAAAGAAGAAGATGAGACAAAAAGAACCGTGTCGTTGGTGATTATTCCGTAAACAAAAAGTGGTACTCACTTATTACTGTGGGTACCACTTTTTCAAATCGATTATAAAACGAAATATGTTCGAAAACCCCGATTGGCGTAATACGAATCGGCTCCATTATGATACACGAAAACATGGTCATACCGTCGATCACAAAACAGGGCACCGCCTTTTGTCCGGATCGACTCCGGCGTCTTGATCCAGCTTGACGTCTTCACGTCGAACGCCTCAATCGTTTGCAGATGCCGGTAGAGATCTTCCGTCAACAGCTCCACACCGTATTGGGTGGTTGCCGCAACGGCACTACCGGCGGGTTTATTTTTCTTTCGCTTTTCAAGCGCCAGATCGTCATAACATAGGCTGCGCCGTTCGGCGGGACTTTCTTCGGCACAGTCGACATACAACCACTGACCGTCCGGCATGACGACCACATCCGGCTCACCACCGGTCTGTTCCATCCAATCCAGAGAACGGAGTGCTTCCTGAGAAAACCGAGAAAGGACATCTGCAAAAGAAACGGCAGCGTGACGTGTCATATTGGATTCAAACCGTTGCTGCAAGGTTTCTTGTAACGATTTCTGTTGCATCGTGTTTCCACCTTTCTGAACTTTTTTCACTTCAGAACGTTAAGAAGGCGAGGGATATCATTGTTCTAGATAACGATAAAGCGTACTTTTACTGATTCCTGTTTGTTCTCGGATTTCTGCCAAACTGTATTGTTTGCTTTGGTACATGCTGATGGCCCGTTTGACGTTTTCATCCGGTTTCCGTGGACGTCCCGTCTGCTTGCCGAGTTCTTTTGCTTTGGACAATCCTTCCCGGGTTGCCATACTGACGACGTCACTCTGCAAAGCGACGAGGTGCTGGACGATATCCCGGAACGATTGTTTCAAAGCCTGCCGGGTATCGATGCTTTCGCGGATGGATAAAAGATAGGCCTGTTTTGCGTCCAAAGTATTTAACACTTCAATCAAATGGCGAGTAGAGTCCGCCAGTACATATAAATGAGAAACGAGCACGATATCTCCCGGCGTTACGTCTTCTAACAGTTGATCGAGCACGTACCGGCGTTTGGAGGCACCGTGTTCTTCTGTTCTTACTTCATCTGTTTCATACGTCTCAAGTACCATTGTCTGTTTCTCGCATGTAGGATCTTCAAAAAATGGTCGCATATAGCCGATAATCATATTTTTCTCCTCGCTCGATTCGTAGTGCATGCTGCAATGAACTGAACTCTCTTCACCTGTGTTTCACTGCAAGGTGGGGGATTCCCGAGTGACGTGCGTTCACAGTTCATTGAGTCGTTCTTTTCATCTGTCACATTCTAGTATAAGGGAAAACCCAACCGGAAGAAAGACAGGACCCTAGGACGAGCTTCCGACTACAAAAAAAGCGTTCTCGTCGAACGAGAACGCTGTAATGACGGTTAGATTGATACGACAGAAATCCGTTGCTTTTCATGGCGATGATGTTCGACTTCATCCGCCAAAGCCACTGCATAATCCGCGTAGCTGATATAACTTTCGCCGGCTGCATTCGTGGTCAGGATATCCTGTGCCAATTGATATTTTCCGGTTCGTGCACCTTCCGGGTCAAAGAAAGCCGCCGGACTGATAAACGTCCAGTGCAAATCGGACGTTTGTTGTAAATCTTCCAAATTTTTTGCTTGATTCTTTGCCGTCGGAAGATATGCATCAGGAAACTCCGGCGTATCCGCTAGCCGTAACGTTTTTTCCGGATCAACAAACAGACTGCCTGCACCACCGACGACAATCAACCGCGTCGATGTTCCGCGTAATTGATCAATCAAATGTCGACCTAAATCGACATGTTGATGTTCATTTCCGGGTGCTGCCCCAAAGGCATTGATAACGACATCAAAACCCGTCAATTCTTCTGTCGTCAGCTCAAACGCATTACGTTCGAGCACTGTGTCGTGTTTTGTCCGCGCGGCGTCACGGACAATCGCAGTCAAGGAATGCCCCCGTGCAGCAAGTTCTTCTAAAATAACCCGCCCTGCTTTTCCACTAGCTCCGATAATAGCAATCTTCAACCAAAACGCCTCCTTTTTTCGTATGTAACTGTACATGTAATTATTTTAGTTACAGAAACTGCCGTTGTCAAGCCAATTGACATTAAGCGGGATGCTCATTACACTAAATGCATTGGTGGTGAAACAAATGATTAACAGTCGATTAGCGGTTTCTGTTCATATCTTGGCCTTGATCGCGACACACCCGGACCAAGCCTTGTCTTCCGAATACATCGCTGGAAGTGTCAATACCAATCCCGTCGTCATCCGTCGTTTGATCGGTTCGTTGCGTCAAGCCGGGCTGCTTACGACGGTTGCCGGAAAAACCGGGGCGACCTTGACGAAAGATCCGCATGACATTACATTGTTGATGATTTACCGGGCCGTCGAACCGAAAGAGACATTATTTTCGATGCATGATCAACCGAATCCTGCTTGTCCTGTCGGTCGGGACATCCAATCGACACTCAATCAGTCCTTCACACGGGCCCAACAGGCTCTAGAAGGAGAATTGGGGGCCGAAACCCTCTCTGATATTCTCCATCGTCTTGTCCGGGCAAGATGATGGTCGCCTGTCGTTTAATTTATTTAAGAATGTCTCCACTTTTGAAAGGAGAAATGTCAAGATGCGACTGATCAGTTATTCAGCCGTCAGTGCAATTGGATCCTTTTTGTTGTTCACAGCCTATGCCTTCTTAACGAATGTTGAAAATGAGTTTTTATATCAGTTCGGTACGTTTGCGACGACCTTGTTTACATTTGCCGTCGGTCTGCCGATGCTCTTCATTACGAGACGATATCCGTTTTCCTTACGCTGTTTGATTTATGTGACGGCTGGTGTCTTTACGATTTTGTTGTTCGTCGGCTTTTATGACTACTTCGGGCAAGCGACATTCGTCGAGTCACGCCAAAACTTAAGTGGCATCGTCCGATTTGCGACACTTGCTTGTCTGTTTTATATCGTACCGTATGAATGGATCTATCAAAAAAAATCATCGACGAATCATCCCTCGATGTCTTCATGACTGCGACCTTCTGAAAAGAAGGTCTTTTTTTGCAGGAATTCCCAATAAAAAGGAGAAACAGGTAAACAGCTACATCAAAGGAGGAGAGTATTCATGCAGGATACATTCATTTGTCGACAACTCGGAAAGTCCTTTATTGGTGACGGCATCGAGACACATGCCTTATCAGATATCAACCTGATACTGGATTCAGGTGATTTCATTTCAATCATCGGTCCGTCCGGTTCTGGAAAATCGACCCTGCTCAGCTTGATCGGGACACTTGATCGTCCGACGAGCGGCACGTTATCGTACGGTGATCAGGCAATTCATCAGTTAAAGAGCAAAGAATTGTCCGATTTCCGCTTCGAGAACGTCGGCTTCATCTTTCAACAGTTTCACTTGATTCCGACCTTGACGGCACTCGAGAACGTCATGGCACCGTTATTCGGACGAAAAGTGACCTACGACAAAAAAGAGCGGGCTTTGTCCCTGCTTGAGAAAGTCGGTCTTGCGGACAAAGCCGGCTCACTGCCGTCCCAATTATCCGGCGGTCAGCAACAACGCGTCGCGGTCGCCCGCGCTTTGGTCCATGAACCAAAATGGCTGCTTGCCGATGAACCAACCGGCAATCTCGATACCGAAACCGGTGAAATCATCTTTAATCTGTTGCGCAGCTTGAATGAGGAGAAGGGATGCGGTGTCCTGTTCGTTACGCATGACCCGGCACTGGCCGAACGTGCTGACCGGAAAATCGAGATGCGTGACGGTCTAATCATCGAAGACCGCAGGCTCATGCACGCCTGACACCTTCTTTTTGAATTCACCGCATCGACCGCGTACACTGAAAGGTGTAGAGGAGGTAAGATGATGCGATTAGGAATTTTAGATCAAGTCCCCTTGCACGAGGGGGATACCATCGAACAAACGATGGAGGCAACGAAACGATTGGTCATCGAAGCAGAACGCCTCGGTTATGAGCGATACTGGTTTGCCGAACATCATAATACAAACGGATTGCTGAGTGCGGCACCGGAATTGTTCATCGCCCGCATGGGGGAAGCAACCTCTCGGATCAAACTCGGTTCCGGTGGAGTTTTGTTACCTCAGTACCACCCGTTAAAAATCGCCGAGTCATTTTCGACATTAGCTGCGTTTTATCCAAACCGGATTGAACTCGGCATCGGCAATTCACCGGGAGGAAGTGAACGGACCCGGAGTGCGTTGACGGACGGGGCAGACAACGGGGCGGCCCAATTCCCGCGGTTATTGGATGAAGTCGAAGGGTTTTTGACAGACTCTTTGTCGTCCCGTCATCCGTACCGGATTGTCAAGACGACGCCGCGTGTCAAGGAACAGCTTCCACTTTCGATTCTCGGACTGTCGCCGCGCAGTGCGGTTCTTGCTGCTGAGCGGGGACACGGATTGGTGTTTGGTCACTTCATCAATCCGGATAAGTGGGAAGAGACATTACGAACCTACCGGGACGGATTCGTGCCGATCGACGGACGAACACCAAATGTCATCGTCTGCGTCTTCGTCATCTGTGCCGAAACAATGGAGGAAGCGGAACGTCTCGCTCAAACTCAGGACGGCTGGATTCAAGGCATCCGTCTCGGCCACTCCATTGTGCCGTCGTTTGCGACGACCAAAACCAAACGATGGAACGCGGAACAACAACAACGGATCCAACATGACCGCCGTCGGACGATCGTCGGAACACCGGAGACAGTCGCCGAAGAACTGCGAATCTTGTCCGACCGGTACCAAACCAATCAGTTCCTGTTAATCAACAATGCCTTTGATCAGCAAAAACGGCTTCGGTCCTATCAGTTGATCGCGGAACAATTGCTCCATTAAAAAACACCGCCCAAGCAGGCGGTGTTCCTTTTGAATCATTGTTGTGCAGTCGGACGGATTAAGATCTCATTCACCGCGACATCGTCCGGCTCATTGACGGCGTAGGCAATCGCACGGGCAATCGCATCCGCGTCCATTGCTTTTAAGTTGCCGATGCCTTGTTTAATTTCTTCATCCGTAATGTGATCTTTCAATTCCGTATCGACCGCTCCTGGCGAAATGATCGTCGCCCGAATGTTGTTCTCGACCGATTCTTCTTTACGTAGTCCTTCCGTAATCGCACGGACTGCAAACTTCGTCCCGCTGTAAACAGCACTCGACGGCATGACATCGTGTCCCGCAACAGAAGAGATGTTGATGATATGACCTCGTTGTTGTTTCCGCATATATGGTAAGACGGCACCGATACCGTAGAGGACGCCTTTGATGTTGACGTCGACCATCGTGTTCCATTCATCCTGTTTATTTTTATTCAATTTCGACAGCGGCATCAAGCCGGCATTGTTGACGAGGACGTCGACGGAACCAAACGTATCTTGTGCGAGTTTTGCGAGCGCATCGACTTGCGACGCGTCCGTTACGTCCGTTACTTGGTAGACGGCTTTACCGCCCAGTTGTTCGATGTCCTGTTGCAAGGTTTTCAGACGATCTTCCCGGCGTGCTGCGAGTACCAGTTGCGCACCTTGTTTTGCCAGTAACTTGGCAGTGGCTTCCCCTATGCCGCTTGATGCTCCTGTAATGATGACGACTTTGTTTTCAATCATGCAAAAAACCTCCTGTATATTTTTTATCTCGACCTTAGGAGTATTAACCTGTTTTATAGAAGAACAAACTTCGAAGGGACAGTTTCGAAGACAGAAAGGACAAAAGCGATGCGAAAAGGATTTTGGCTCGTTCTCTTATTGGTAGTCGGATTGATTTTATATGTTGAACCGTTTCGCGGTGCCCCGCCTGAACCGGATGTTTCCGTCAACGGGACGGACATCGACGTGACGAGCGGATCGTCTTGTTGGCGTAGCCTGTTAAACAGCAAATGTATTGACCTCACGTCTTCGACACCGCTCGAGATGACGGCAAAACAAAAAGCGATTGTGGTCAAACCGGGTGCGATCATTAAAGTTGCTTTTAACGACGGTCCGACGCCTCAACGAACAAAGATAGAACAGTGGTTGAAGGAAGGAACAAACAAAACCGTTCAACTGAAGAACGAACAGTTAACCGCACCGAACAAGAAAGGTCTTTATATCTATCATGTGTATGGGTGGTGGAAGCAAGGAGACGGAAACGTTGCATTTTCCGTCCGGGTAAAATGATATTGACAGAGCATTAAGAACATGTTAAATCGTACGAATCGTAAAAAACACAAAAGTTCCTTCCTCTATTTCAGGTGAAAGGGGCTTTTTTTGTTAAATATAGTAGATAAAACACTGGATTGACCAGTAATCAAAGCTTAATTTTCAGAATAATTGAACTTCAAAAGAAAGTGCAATTAAATGTTTTAAGGTCTAGTGAACGGGAATAAACACACCATACACATAATATTTCAGCTAGAGAAAGTCTTATGTGAAAGTATTTTACAACGTTATTTAAAAGGAGAGATGAAGATGAATGGGTTCAATCGTTTCTTACTCGTTCTCATCGGTCTGCTCGGGTTAGTGAGTGTCGGCTTACTGGTCCTCGGCGTCTACGATGTTCCGCGACTCAGCCCGTTACTCGAACAATGGCAGGATCAACAATGGTACAGCTATACGGTTCTCTCGATTGGTGGATTTTTAGCTTTCGTATTCGTTATTCTCTTATTCACCGGATTGCTCAGCCGCTCGAAAGGTCAACGGTTGTTGATCCGGACAGGAGATGGCAATATTACGATTTCGAAAGAGACCATTGAAAGAACAGCCCTCGAGTCGATTCGAGGCATCAGTGGAGTCCGGACACCAAGTGTCCACGCGGACATTCATTCAAAGAAAGAGACAGTCGCCTTAACAATCGATTGTTCTGTCTTTGGGAAAGAAGGATTACCGACAATCGGTAAAGATATTCAAGAGCGTGCCAAACATGCCGTCGAATCGTTGCTCGAGTTGCCGGTAAGCAGTACAAAAGTCAAAATCAGTGATACGAAAACGAAAACTTCGGAACGTGTCGTCTAAAGGGAGGAATTGAACATGAGTACGAAAGAACAGTTGTATCCGTACCGGTTCCGGTTAATCGGCGGTCTTGTTGGACTCGTGATCGCGGTTCTGTTCCTGACGATCGGTTTCGGACCTACATTATTACTGCTCGTCTTTACTGCAATCGGTTTTTTGATCGGGAAATGGCGGGACGGGGCACTCGATATTGAAGGATGGATTCAGTTCTTTAACCGGGACTGATTCATATATAAAACACCTTATACTTTATTCAAAAGGAGAGATTTCAAATGGCAAACGAATCATTAAACACAACTGGACAAACTGAAGAGGTACGTTCAAACAAATTAACGTTCGAAGATCAGGTCATTAAAAAAATCGCCGGGATTGCTTCAAATGAAGTACAAGGCATTTTATCAATGAGTGGTGGATTCATGAGCGGTTTGACGGATCGCCTGCGCAGCACGGAAGACATCACAAAAGGTATCGGTGCTGAAGTTGGCGAACGTCAAGTCGCGCTTGACCTCCGTGTCATCGTCGAATACGGTAAAAACATTCCATCGATTTTCCAAGAAGCGGTCGCGAAAATCAAAAAAGCAATCGGGGATATGACAGGACTAGAAGTCGTCGAAGTCAACATGCATGTCGAAGACGTGATGACACGTGCTGAATTTGATGCGAAAAGTAAAAATAATGATGCTGCCGAAGAGAAAACGAATCGCGAATTAAAATAATCGAAACGACCAGGAACTCTTAAAACGGGGTTCCTGTTTTTTGTGCTTCTTTGAGAGAATGTTTACCAAATCGCCATCCAGTACAACGACTGTCCGAACGAAAAACGGGAAGAGAATAAGGCAGGACTAAATCCAATCGGAAAGGATGAGGAATCATGCGTTTATCGGAAAAAGTCATCATCGTGACCGGAGCCGCTTCCGGAATGGGGAAAGCGATGGCAGAATTGTTTGCGGCAGAAGGGGCACGTGTCGTCGTTTCGGATATTCACGGTGACGGAGCAACACAAGTTGCCGAAACGATTACGAAGAGTGGCGGAGCGGCACTTGCAATGGAAACCAACGTGTCTGATGTGACTGCGGTTCAACATTTAATTGATCACACCCTCACCACTTACGGAAAACTGGATATTCTGGTCAACAATGCCGGCATCATGGATGGAATGGAAGGGGTCGCAGATATCACGGATGAACGGTGGGACCAAGTCTTCGCCATCAATACGACAGCCGTCATGCGGACGATGCGGTTGACCGTTCCCATTTTCCAGAAGCAAGGGCACGGCGTCATTCTAAATAATATTTCAATCGGGGGACTGAATGGTGCTCGGGCTGGAGCCGCCTATACGGCGTCAAAACATGCCGTCGTCGGATTGACAAAAAACACAGCCTATCTCTATGCGAACGAAGGAATCCGTTGTAACGGGATGGCTCCAGGAGCGGTCGAGACAAACATCGGTCAATCGATGACGCACATCAACGAATTCGGGATGGGACGGACGATGCTCGGGATGGGCTTAAACCCACGGACGGCCCAGCCAGAAGAAATTGCCAAGCTGGCACTGTTCCTCGTGTCGGAAGAAAGCAGTTTCGTCAATGGAGCGATTGTCGTCGCCGACGGCGGTTGGAGCGCTTATTGAAGAATTTCCCTCAGGTTCCCTTAAACGAGGGGACCTCTTTTTACGTACAATCCGACAAATTATTTACTGCATTCGGTTTATTTTGGAAGGAATTAGACATTAGAAGGGATAATAAGACAGTGTAAGCATTATGCTGACAAGCAAGTGTAACTTTAGGGAGGGACGGATATGTCGATGCAAGATCAAGCAACTCAGATCACGGATACACAAGTCGTTCGTGCCATCGAACAAAACTTAGCCATCATTCGTTTTGATGACCGGCGCAAAGTCGCTTATGTCAACGAGCTGTTTGCCCGAACGATGGGATATGAAGTCAATGAGTTAATCGGTAAGTACCATCGTGATCTCTGTTTCTCCGAATATACAAGCAGCCCGGCATATGAGATGTTTTGGCGAAAGTTGATGCAAGGCATCACCTATCAGGATAAAATCGAACGGAAGGCTGCCGATGGACAACATAAGTGGCTGGAAGCGACCTATATGCCCATCTTCTCCGACGACGGTCGGCGTGTCGTCGGTGTATCGAAAATCGCGACCGACATCACGGTCCGGCAACAGGACGTGTTGCGGATGGCTCAGGAATTAAATGAAACCTCAGCTTTCTTGACCATTAAGTCTGAAAGCGGTCGTCAGGACGGACTCAACGTCCTCGCGACCGTCCAGCAAGTCGAAGCGGAATCAATCGAAAATTTAGCAAACCTTGTGCAGCTTCAAGAGGAAGCCGATTCAATCACAGACATCGTCAAGACAATCCGGGAAATCGCCGCCCAGACGAATCTCCTTGCCCTGAATGCCGCGATCGAAGCGGCACGGGCGGGTGAACACGGACGTGGATTTAACGTCGTCGCAACCGAAGTCAGAAACTTATCAAATAAAGTCTCCCAATCGATTGGAGAAGTGAAAGAGAACATTGAAGGCATCGTCAAACGAATCGAAGCCGTCTCGACGAGCATTGAGCGAATTTCGTCCAAGGTCAAGACGAGCAGCGGGCAACTCGAGCAGACCGTCAATGAATTTGATCTGTTGGCCGAGTCTGCCAAACAACTTGAACGGCAAGCCAAGGACTTTGTCCGCGTCTTGTAAAATGAACAGTATACAATCCATACTCCCTTTCGCGTATCTTTTTTAACAGGAAGATCTGAAAGGGATTTTTTGTTCATGGTGAAAAGAGTGTTGTTAAATCGGAATGATTACGATATGATGTAAAACGTAATTATTCCGAAATAGAGGTGGAACACAAATGTTTACATATAAAAAGTGGTCACGACAGACGTTCGTGACCGTCGCCATCGGTACGGTATTACTCAGCGGATGCAGTCCGGCAACCGATTCCCCGAAAGATCAGCACTTGACGTTCGTCTACAATTTCGCGACGTTATCCCTCGATCCGCATCGTGACAGCAGTTACGTCCCGTTACGGGCAGGCGTGACGGAGACCTTGGTCCGTCTGGACGACGACAAGCTGACAATCGAGCCGTGGCTTGCCAAAAGCTGGACGAATGAGAGTCAGACCGTTTGGCGCATCGTTTTACAAGAAGACATCCAATTTCAAAACGGGGAGCCGCTTGATGCTGCCGCCGTCAAAGCTTCACTAGAGCGGTCAATCCGCGAGAATGCAGGCGTCAAAAACGCCTTAAACATCAAATCCATCACCGTTGACGGCGCAGATCTGCTGATTGAGACCCGGACGGTTTATCCCGAGTTCATCTCGGAACTGGTCAATCCGAACACGGCCATCATTGATATCGATGCGAAACGGATTGATACACAACCCGTCGGAACCGGTCCGTTTGCCGTAAGCAACTTCTCTCCCGGGACAAAAGTTGACTTGACACGGTTTGACGGATACTGGGGCGAGCGGGCCAAACTGGAGAGCGTTGATTTTTTATTCAACGAGGACGCCGGGGCACGAACGATGGCGTTGCAGTCCGGACAAGCCGATGTCGTCTATCGACCGGAAGTCGAATCCGTCGATCAGCTGAAGAACAAAGGACTGACGGTCGAGGCGGTGGAGACGTTCCGTGTCCATCAACTGACGATGAACGTCTCGAACGGACCGATGCAGTCGTTGCCCGTTCGCCAAGCCATCGATGCGTTAGTTGACCGGGACGAGTTGGTCGATCACGTCCTGCAAGGATATGCGACGGTCGCGACCGGTCCGTTCATCCAGTCGTTTCCGTTTGCGCCGACATACGAAAAACAGACACAGCGGACGGCTGTCTCCTACTTAAAACAGGCAGGCTATACGTTGCAGGACGGTCAAATGCAAAAAAACGGTCAACCGTTGACGTTGACGTTGCTGACCTACTCGGCACGACCCGATTTACCGTTGATTGCCCAAGTCTTGCAGGATGACGCGAAGAAAATCGGAGTGACGATCAAGATCAAGCAGATTGACGTGCCGGAAGAATACATGAGCAGTCACCGGGACTGGGATCTTGCGACCTACAGCAATTTGACGGCACCGCGGGGAGATGCCGGGTATTACTTGAATGCGACGTATCATCCGCAGGGGGGATTGAACTTTAGTGGTGTCAACGATCCGTCACTGACACGACAGCTTGATCGTCTGAAGCAAACCGTCAAACCCGCAGAACGAAATGTCCTCGCTGAACAGATTGCCCGCGAGGTTGATGCCAAGCAACTGAACAGCTTTTTACTCCATCCCTCGACGCTCGTCGCCTACGACAAGGCACACGTTAAAGGCTGGAAAACGGAAAAAAGCGAATACTACATGATCACGAATCAGCTTGAGGTGAAGTGACATGAGACGTCTGTTCGTCCGCAAAACAGGGGAAGCCCTGTTTTTTCTGTTTTTCATGACGTTCGGCAGTTTTGCGCTCTTACGTCTCTTACCGGGGGATCCTGTCTTGACGTTGCTCAATATCGACGAATTAAGTGCGTCACCGGAACAAATCGAGGCGGTCCGCCGGGAACTCGGGTTTCACGAACCGTTGCTGGCGCAGTATATCGACTGGCTGAGCCGGGTCGGTCGACTCGACCTTGGAGAATCGTTCATGACCGGACGGCCGGTTTTGTTGATGTTGGCAGAAAGTTACCGGGCAACCTTTGAAATCGCCGGAAGCGGTTTGGTGCTTGCCTTGCTCCTCGCCGTACCGCTCGGAACATGGAGTGCCCGTTCCAACCGTCACGCCGTCCGGCTGACTGCTGACGGTGTGTCCCTGATTGGTGCGGCTGTCCCGAGCTTTTGGATCGGGCTCGTCTTGACCGATTGGTTTGCCATCCGTCTGCCGTGGTTCCCCGTCATGGGGCGGGACGGAGCATTATCCGTCGTCTTGCCGGCTGTCTCGCTCAGTTTGGCGTTGGCCAGTGTCTACATCCAGCTGTTACGGGTCAATCTACAGACGGAACTGGCAAAAGAGTACATTCAGATTGCCCGCGCCCGCGGGATCTCCGAACAGACGATTTTTTGGAAATACGCCTTTCGCGGGAGTCTGCCCCCGGTCCTCGCCGTCTTTACCTTATCGCTTGGCAGCCTGGCCGGTGGCGTCGTCGTACTCGAAGTCCTGTTCGCCTATCCGGGCGTCGGGAAATTGATGGTCGACGCCGTCTTGCAACGGGATTATCCGCTGATTCAAGGTTATATCCTGGTGACGACGGCCATCATCGTGACGCTGAACGTGATCATGCGACTGGTGACGCAACATCTGCGTCCCGATTGGCGGGGAAGTGACGTGAGATGAAGCGACTGCATTGGTTCATCCTCAGCGTGTGGATTGGGATTCTGCTGATCTATCTCGGCACCCACTCGCCTTACACGACGGACGTCACGCAACGCCTCGCGTCGAGTTCGATGCAACATTGGCTCGGAACGGATGCCTTGGGACGTGATTTTCTGGCCCGTTTGATTCTGGCGGGAGTGATTTCTTTTTTGTTCAGCGGCGTGACCGTGTTGTTGACGGCAACCGTCGGAACGGTTCTCGGACTGTTCGCCGGTTATTACGGCGGTCTGTTGAAACGGATCATTCACCGGATCGAAGAAAGTCTGATCATCTTCCCGGATACGGTGCTCGCTCTCGTCTTGGCGGGTTTGTTAGGTGCCGGAATCAACAGTCTCGTCCTCGCCATCTTATTGATTAAATGGGTTTCCTATGCCCGACTCACGGAAACAATCGTCTCGTCGACGAAACAATCCGAGTACATTTGGATGGCACGGGTCAACGGATTATCGGATGCGATGATCGTCCGGCGCCATCTGTTATGGCCCGTCCTGCGGCAAGTCCGTGTGTTGATGAGTGTCGACATCGGAAAAATCATCTTATTTTTGTCCGCCTTCTCCTACATCGGCTTGGGTGTCCAGCCTCCCGTACCCGAATGGGGAGCAATGTTAAATGAAGCCCGACCGTATTTTCAGGCGGCCCCCCGATTCATGATCTGGCCCGGATGGTGTATCGTCCTGACGGTCAGTGCTTCGATGTGGTGGAACCGCCGTCTGCAACAGCAGACGTCAAAGAAAGGAGCATGAACATGATTCGACTGCATCACGTGACGGTCACGGCACCGGTCAAGCCGTTGTTGCATGCCATCACCGTCGATTTTCCGGCCAATCAATTCATCTGTCTGATCGGTGCGAGCGGAAGCGGCAAAACCCTCCTGCTGAAACACTTGCTCGGATTGGTACCGGAAACGCTGTCGGTCGGTGGAACGGTGACGTTTGCAGAAGGGGAGGACTGGGTGCGGGGACGGGAGATCGGCTACATTCCGCAACACTACCAGCAGTCCTTTGTCCCGTTTTTGACAATCAAGGAAACGATGCGCGATCTGTGCCGGGCACATCATGTCGCCTACGATAAAGAACAGACGGAATCGTTACTGCGCTCATTCCGTCTCGACATCGACTTACTGGACCGTCTGCCGCATCAACTCAGCGGCGGACAACTCCAACGCATGGCGATCATCCTTGCTGTTTTCCTGAAACCGCGCCTCCTTTTAGCCGATGAACTGACGACGGCCCTCGATCCGGTCGCGACCCGGCAACTATTGGACTGGCTCCGCAATTACCAACTACAAACGGCGGCGACGGTCCTATTCGTCACCCACGAACTGACCCATGCCTTACATTATGCGGATACGTTGTATATCATGAAAGAGGGAACCATCATCGATGCCGTCACTCCGGAGACGATTCACGCGAGCCGGCATCCCTATACCCAAGATTTATACATTAACAGACACTGACAAGAGGAGGCATGAAGATGTCCGCATTATTGACAGTCGAGCATGTCTCGGTTCGTTACCGGAATCACCCCGTCCTGACCGATGTCACGTTTGCGCTTTCCGCCGGTCGCTCCCTCGGCATCATCGGCGAAAGCGGGAGCGGGAAATCGACGTTGGCCCGGGTGTTATTACAACTGCAGGCGCAGGACGACGGACAAGTTCAGTTGCTCGGACAACCGTTCTCAACACGATCGAAGCGGTCCCAGCGCCGGCATATTCAAGCCGTTTTTCAACATCCACACGGCTCCTTCAATCCGGATTGGACGATGCGTCGGTCGCTGCTTGAACCGTATCGTCTGCATCAACCGGACTTGAACCATTTCTCAAATGAATCGGAAGAGCATCTGACAGCCGAATTGCTGGCTGCTGTCGGACTGGACGAATCCCTGCTCGATCGACTGCCGGCGGCTCTCAGCGGCGGACAATTGCAGCGGATGGCGATCGCCCGGGCGATTTCGATCGAGCCCGCCGTCATCGTTCTCGATGAACCGACGACCGGACTCGATGTGCTCGCCTTGCGTGAGATGATTGATTTGTTGCAGGACTTAAAACAATCCCTGCAGATGTCGTACGTCTTCATTTCCCATCAGCTCGACTGTGTGACGGCCCTGTGCGACGAAATTCTGGTGCTGCAGGATGGTCGGATCATCGATCGATTCGATACGATGGAGCAACGGAATCCGAACCGCCCTGATTACACCAAGGCGTTCATTGAGGCGGCAGCGTGGTGACGGCACCGGTTACGGCCCGGCAGTATGGGGTGCTGGCCTATCCGTTGATCTTGTCGAGTATCTTAACGCCGTTGCTCGGCGTCACGGATACGATTGTGATCGGTCAGACGGGGGATGCCGCGGCAATCGGCGGCATCGCGCTTGGCGCCGTCTTCTTTAATACGATTTACTGGCTGTTCGGATTCTTGAAAGTCAGTACAACCGGTTTCAGTGCCCAAGCGAGTGTCCACCACGATGAGACCTCGTTGCAGTTTGCCTTATACCGGCCGGTCCTGCTGGGACTGGTGATCGGTCTGATCTTGATTGTCTGCCGCGCCCCTTTAGCATCTGTCGGATTATACCTGTTGGCCGCACCCGCCTCATTGTTGTCGGACGTCAACACATACATCGATTACCGGATTTACGGTGCGCCGTTCGTCTTGATCGGTTATGCGGTACTCGGTTGGCTGATTGGACAAGGGCAGGTGAAACGGGCTCTGATGATTCAAATCGTGAGTAATATCATCAACATTGGGCTGGACGTCATCTTCGTGGTCGGTCTTGATTACGGTGTTGCCGGCGTCGCCGCTGCGACACTGATCGCCGAAGTCTGTACCGTGTTCTTGGCCTTATCCTTTATTGTCCGACAACTGATTTGGAAACCGACGTATCGGCACCTGTTATTCCGCCTTCAGGACTACCGGCAGTTTTTTAGCGTCAACGCCGACTTGTTCATCCGAACGATTTTTCTTTTGCTCGTCACCGGCTGGTTCACCCGGACCGGAGCGTCGTTTGGACCGGACATTCTGGCGGCTAATGCAATCCTGTTGCAAATGCAGTATGTCATCGCGTACTGGTTTGGCGGGCTCGGCAGTGCTTCGACGATTCTTGTCGGACGAGCGCGCGGACGCAACGATGAAGCGGGTTATCAACAAAGTGTCCGGCTGACCCGGCAGTTTGGTCTGGCGTCGATTGTCCTCATCATGCTCCTGTTGTTTCTGTTCCAGCAGCCTTTTCTCCGCTTGTTTTCAGCTGACCCGGAACTTTTGATTGTCGCCGGTGCCTACTACGGCTGGATTCTCTTGTTCCCGCTGACCGGAGGGTTTGCGATGCTGTATGAAGGGGTGTTCGCCGGACGCGCCCAAGCGAAACCGGTCCGGAACTCGATGATTCAAGGATTCATCACGTTTGCCGTGCTGTTGCTGTCCATCAACTGGATCGGCAATCACGGCGTTTGGCTCGCCTTCATCGGTTTTGGTCTGATGCGTTCCGGATCGCTTCACCTGGCAGAACGCCGGGTACACAAACAACACCCCGTCGTCCGCTCCTGAGGGGAGGGCGGCGGGGTGTCGTCATGACTGGAAAATGGTGTTCAGGTGGTGGACCAAAATCGTCTTCAAGCGGTCTTTCGTCAACCGTTCCGGTCGGAATAAGGCATGAAACGCCAGACCGTCGACCAGTGCCGCCAATCGTTCCGCTTCGAGCCGAACATTGGTTCCATCCCGTAACGTACCTGTCGGCAATCGTTCGAGCAGGACGAGGCACATCCGAAACAAATCGTCCGTGCCGGTATCGGTTTTGGAACGATAGGCCGCCATCATGAATTGAAACCACACACTCATTTCGAGCTGGTATTCTTCTTTGTACGGCAACACTTCCAGTAAAACATCGAGCAAGACTTGCTGCGGCGGACCTCCTTGTTCGAAGATGGTGGTAATCCGTTGTTGCGCCCGTTCCGAGACGAGTTCCATCGAAAAGCGAAGCAACTCGTCCTGAGTTGCGAAGTAATGCCGTAATGCACCAAGCGATAAACCGGCTTCCTGGGCAATCTTACGGACGGTCGCTTGTTCAATTCCTTCTGTTGATATGAGACGCCAGGTCGCTTCTGCGATTTGGCGTCGTCTTTTTTCGTGATCGACTTGTTTTGGCATGACGTTAGTATACCATTTTTTTAATACAAATGTATTAAAACGATAGGCAACCGGAGTTGGATGTGGTATTTTTATAATACATCCGTATTAAAAAGGAGGAGTCAACATGAACGGAATTGCATGGGGCATCATCGTGTGTGAAATCATGTTTTGGGTTTTCATCCTTGCCGGACTGATCGTCCGCTATGGGTGGGGGCGAAAACGACTTGGTCTGCGCCTGATGGCGATGTCGCCGGTCATTGATCTTGTCTTGCTTGTTTTGACCGTTTATGACTTAAGACAGGGGACGGAAGCAACTTGGGCTCATGGTGTCGCCGCCATCTATATCGCTGTCTCACTCGCCTTCGGTAAATCGTTGATTGCATGGGCGGACCAGACGTATCAACGATTCGTCTTGCGCAAAGATGTCGCACGCGATGTCCGCCCAAAGGCGCAGCGAAAACGCGAGGGATTTTTTCGCCACTTGACGGCATTCGTCATTGGAAGTGTATTGTTAGCCGGGATGATTTATTGGATTGCAGACTTCAAACAGACCGAAGCCTTGCTGCAAACGATTCAAATTTGGTTCCTTGTCCTCCTCGTCGACGGACTGATTGCCTTCAGTTACATGTTGTTTCCAAAACGCGCCGACTAAAAAAGAAGAACGGAGCTTCCTGTTTAACGATCAACAGTGAAGGTCCGTTCTTTTATCGTATTACTTTTGATTTGTTTTCGTGCATCAATTGAATCCCGAATGTGGATGATATAGCGTCGTCCTTTTTGGTAGCCTGAACGAGGCGGTTTGATTCGGAGTTCCTTACCGTCGATGATTTCAAGTTCCGTCTGCATCCGCTCGCCGGTCGAGTCCGTAATCGTGACAGTCCGGTCCGAGACTTGGTCCGGACGGAGTCCTTTTGAAAACTCGATGTCAAATGTATGGTACTTTGAGATCGTCCGCGCACGCGACTTGAAGTGTGGGCCGTCTGTCTGCTCGTCGAGCGTACAGTAACACCCTGTGAAAAGTAAGCAAACAGTTAAAACGATGGAAAATAACGGTTTCACAATCAAGCTCCTTTCAGCATATTTCTCATTATAAGCCAAATTATAGGAGGTTTCAATCATTCTTCGGACCAATTGCGAAATAACGCTTCAAGACAAGTGGAGTGAGATGGTATACTCAATCGAGAGAAAGGCAGTGGTATACGATGCAACAACAAGATCAACGCGAAATCATCGTCTCGATTCGGACGAGTTACGACTTCAAAGCGGATGAAGGACGCGCCGTCCGCGTCGTCGAATTTCACGGACGACGGACAACCGTCATCGATACGTTCAAAAAATCAACACCCAAGCGGATGATTCTCCTCGAGATGATCCGTGCCGTCCAGTCATTTAAGGAACCGTTCCATATCATCTTCAACGTTGAGTGTAACTTCGGTTTCAAGTATCTCAATGATGAGCGTCAATGGGAGAACCGTGATCTCGGAAACACGTTTAACGAGCTGATCCAAGCGGGTGGACATACGATCGAACTCCGTGATTGTTCGTTTTACGAAGGTGGCAAGGATCTTCAGAAGTGGTTACTCAACATCTTAAAAAAAGCCAACTAAGCACGACCAAACAGATGACGCCCGCGTGGCGGGCATCTGTTTTTTGTTGCCCACTCCCGTCCTTTGCTAATATGTGGTAAATTGAGAGGGTAAAAGTGCTGAAACTATGTCTTTCGATTTATTCCGACTATCGAATATTTTACAAAGAGGTGTAATTATGAACAAGGAAGATCATCAACTCGCCCGTAAGCTCGTTTCCACTTATTTGACAGGAACACAAATCGCTACTCTCCACCTAACCGGATTTACAAGCATCGAACTGATTAATCTATATGATGCGACGATTCCCGACATCTCGATTCGGATCGAAACCGATCGTCTGTATTACGGCGACGTCGAATCGACCAAGGACTGGGTTGTCCGTCATATGCCAAAAGAAGAGATGCTGCAACTGATTGTCCGATTACATACCGAACGCATCATCGCCGTCCGCATCGGCAAGGCCGCACCGCACCTGTTCCTGACGTTCAGCTCCGGTAAAACACTTGTCATCAACGGTTCTGACACTTATTACGAATCATGGACAATCGATATGAAATTACCGCAGGAAGGACTCGTCTCAATCGTCGCTGTGCCGGGGGACGAACTGGCGGTCTTCGCTTCGGATCACACGATGCTGTTGGATCAAACCCATGAGTGACCGGTTGCAAGAGGCGCTCTTGGCGGCACGCGCCGTC
Source organism: Exiguobacterium sp. S22-S28 (assembly GCF_043359615.1). NCBI lineage: Bacteria > Bacillati > Bacillota > Bacilli > Caryophanales > Exiguobacterium > Exiguobacterium sp. S22-S28. The sequence goes on from NZ_JBHFFC010000025.1 coordinate 51,202, forward strand.
ATCGCGACGCGTTATCCGAACTGTGACGCGGCAGTGCTCGCCGGTAGTTTTGTCCGCGGTCAAGCTACCGCCACATCAGATTTGGATCTTGTCATCATCGATGAGACGGTCCCGTCCTCATACCGGGAATCGTTTATCGCGGACGGTTATCCCGTCGAAGCCTTTATCCATTCCAGTACGACGGTGCTGGCCTTCTTTCAGCAGGACAAAAAACGGGGACGCCCGTCGATGCAAAGGATGATGGCGGAAGGGATGATTCTTCGGGATCATCCTGTCCTGACGACACTGAAACACCAGGCAGAGACAGAGTTGTTGGCTGGTCCACCGGTATTTTCAGCAAATGAAGCCAACCAGGCCCGTTATTTTCTGACGGATGTACTGGATGACTTCATCGGTGTAACAGACCGGACGGAAGGACTCGGGATTGCGTCGCGTTTACTGGAACAAGCGACGCAGTTTTATCTGCGGGCACGTGGTCACTGGACCGGACAAGGCAAATGGCTGATCCGGAGCTTGGCAGCCGTCGATCCGTCTGAAGCGGTTCAGCTGACGACTGCATTTGAAGACTATTTCCGACTGGATCAAAAACAAGCCGTCATCCGGCTCGTTGAACGCTGGCTGGATCAACACGGCGGCCGTTACTTTGATGGCTTTTCAATCGGGAAATGAGAAGGGGGAGACGCGGATGCTGACCATTCAAGAGGGAACGGAAGAATCCGGTCCCTACAAAACGTTTCTTCAAGAAAAAATCCGCACGTACAATGACGAACATTCTCCGTACCATGCCGAAAAACGCCGTACCGCGGTTCGTCCCGTTCATGTGATGGTATTTGATGACGAGCAGATCGTCGGAGGTATTTACGGCGAAATCTATTGGGGGTGGCTCGAGGTGGAGTTTCTTTATCTCCCGGACAACTTACGCGCACAAGGTCTCGGCAGCCAACTGTTGCACCGGATTGAACAGCTGGCCCGTCAATCAGGGGTTGAACGGGTGCTTGTGACGACCTTTTCTTTTCAGGCCTATGCCTTTTATCAAAAACACGGATACGAGACGACCGGTGTGATTCCCGACTATCCACCGGGTTCTGCGCAGTACACACTCGTCAAACACTTTGTTCCGTCTTCCGGTTCGGCATGAAACAACGAATTGGGTTATTCTTCGCCATCACCTGTCTCGTCGGTTTGCTGATTTCACCATTGAAACAGACGGCGCAGCCCGACGCTTACGGTGTGACCCCTCAAACGCTGGTCGACGTTATGAAGCAGCAACCGGAAACGATTCCGTTCTCAACCAAACAAGTTTACTGGATCGAACCGCTCGGTGACAGGCACACGATTGCTTTCGTCAAGACGGCAAAAGTGCAGTTTTTGCTTGTTTTAAAACAAACGGATGCGACCTATCGTGTCGTCCATCTGATTCGTCAAGCACCGCAACCGACCGACTGGTTTGAGGGACGGTTGCTGGAAGTGGATCAAAAACGGTATCTTGTCGCCTATGGTGAAAATCCGTCACAGACGATGCAGCAATTGACGTTTGATCCGTATAAAGTCACATCAAACGGCGAACAGGAGCAGACGTTGCCGCTCACAGGCATCACGCGGACATTTGACATCAACCGGAAAGATCATTTCCATACGATTCAACCGTTGCCGGAAGCTTTTCCGCGGTCGTTGTTTTTTGACATCCATGCCATCGATGCGGATGGACACGAACAGGCACGCCGTTTGTCGAATACGCTTGATTGAAGACGTCCGGGTGGGAGGGAAACTGGCCCATCCGTTATACTGAAAGCAATCGTAAAAAAGGGGGACGTTATGATGTGGATTGTGATGAATCAATTACGTGTGCAAAACGGGAAAGCCGATCAAGTCGCGGCACGTTTTCAAACAACAAAAGGGATTGAACAGATGGAAGGGTTCGTCCGGATGCAGGTATTGGTCGACCTCAGTCAAGAGGAACACGATGTCGTCACGATTATGACGACGTGGGAAAAACAGGAGCACTTCCATGCCTGGCAAGCCAGTCAAGCGTATAAAGGGGTTCATAAAAAACGGGACGAGGGGACATCGGAAGTCAAGCCGCTTGTCCTGTCGAACGCTGTCACGGAATATGCCGTCGTCGCCGATCATACGCACGCATGAATTAACCCGCTTTCTTCCTGACTCAGGAAAAAAAGCGGGTCTTTTTCGTTGGAATGGAATGGCTTAAAAGCGGGTAAAAAGTACAAAACCACTGAAATCCGAGGTGACGGAAGATGACAACACGTAAAGGCATCGTTTCGGGTTTGACGGTCTTGTTCGGCATGATTTTCATCATCGGTTTTTTCTTGTCCGGCGCTTTTGTCTACCTGTACTTTTTTGTACTGTTGATTACCTGTGCGTCTTTTTTACGGGAACGCTTGACGCGCGAAGAGTGGTTGCACGAAGGGATCGCCTTCATCTTGTTTTGCGGGGTCATCTACGCCGTCGAACATCTGGTGTTTTAAGTTATTTGATGTGATAGGTCTCCAGTAACAAGTCGCGTCCGACAGCAGATAGCTTAAAACTGATCTTTCGGTGAACATCTTCGAGATAGACATCGGTTTTTTTAACTCGCCGGTCGAGATAAATCTTAAACTGTTGCGCCTTCCCCTTGTTCAGTAACGTCAAATACTTCCGCTTGGCCAACTGTCCTTTCCGCTTCGTCTCTTCACTGTCCTCAATCAACCGGACCAACTGTTTTGATTCTTCGAGTGACGTCTCGATATAACCCTCGAGCGGGAAGGGATCTGCCTGATTTAGACCTCTGTCCGCTTCAAATTTCAGCTTTCCGAATGGTCGGTCATGGAAGATGGCGAAACGCGGTAAAGAATAGTCCGCATCGTAAAGCTCGTCCGGCGGTATGTCAAGACCAGAGGGGAGTTGCCGCTCCTGCTTAACCGTCAGCTTGTAGCGGGTCGTCTTTCCGCTTTTTTCTTTGACCGTGACCGTACCGTAAGTGCCGTCTGTATGCGATCCCTCCTTGAACTGGATCGTACTTTGCTCTTTCGACGAATGGATCGACGCGCGATAACGGATTTGTCCCATCAGGTTCAGCTGGACTTCGTACGGTTCTTGAATTTGAAAATTTGATTCAAGGACAAGCGGGACGGTCCCGACAAACGGTGTCAGCTCCATGATGTTCGTGACGACCGTCTGCTTCGTTTGTTCATTTGTTGCCCGGACGACGAGGTAACCGGTTGTCGGGACCGTCAGTTCGCGCGCCGATTTCATCAAGGATCTGCCGGATATGCGAATACTTTCCTCGAAGTTAGAAGACAACGGGTGAAACGCCACCTGATTTTGAGGGGTGACCAGATGTTTTGAGGAGAAGCGGTCCTGTTTTGGAGTCAACTTGTGATACCCGGGTTTTGACACAGAATCGTGGCAATACAAGAAGCGATCCTGTTTCGTTTTCAAATAGACGGCTTGCTCACCCATCGATTCCGGGAACTGGCTGACGAGATTAACGAAATATTGTTTGCCGACTGCATAATTCTTCGGAGGAGCCACTCGTTTGGTCGCACACACCTGTTTGATGAGGGCACCAAGCTTCGGATCATCCTCCTTGAGGTCCGTCAGGTTCAACGTGTCGTACACTTCCGGTAAGTAAGTGTACTCGATTGGTTTTGCGTCCGGACTACATCCGCTTAACAAGACGGCTCCAATCACTACAGGAATCAGTTGACGCATCATTATTCCTCCACTTCTGTCAGGAGATTGGCTGCGACTTCGCCGGACAGTTTCGCTGTTTTTTTCGTTTTTGTATCTTTGACATAGATATCCGTTTTCTTGGCGCGTGCTTTTAAATATAGTTCGAACGATTGGCTTTTGCCGTTTTGAATCAACGTCATATACCGGATATCCGCCCGCTTTCCTTGGACTTTTTCAAGCGTCACTCCCTTTAAATCATTCGAGATCCGTTTCGCCAGTTTGTCCGGTAACAGAGACAGCTGCCGGAAGTTTCCTTCCTTAAGCGCAGCATCGTTCGAATGCAGGAATCCATGGATTTCTTTATTATCATTTCCGATCCCGTTAAAGCCGCGGACACGAATGTCTTTTACTTTTGTCTCATAACGCAGAGAAATCGTCTTATTCAGCGGCTTTTCCGCGTCTTTCGACCGGAATGTCACGTACGGAATCGTCTTGTTTGCCCGTAAGACGTCGGGAAGCCGGTGATAGGTCAAATCAACAGAGTGTTCACCGATGCTTTTGACGATGTCTTCTTGATTAAAGTACTGATCTGACTTGATCATCAGTGCATATGTCGTGGACGGCAGACCATCCGTCGTCTTTTCGAACGACAGCTCAAGTTTCGGTTGGAAAAACGATGCCGGTAATCCAAAAAGGGATTGCTGTTGACCGTCTTCGTCTTTTTCCGAAAACACGAGCTGTCCTGTTACCGGAAACTCGATGGACAGACGTTGTACGTGCTGTGACACATCCACAGCCTCGGCTTTTCGTTTTTCTGCTTTGTTATATGTACGGACGGTTAAAACCGGTTCTTTGATTGGTGAACGCTCCTGACCGGAGGTTGGTTTCAACCAAGGATGGTTTTTTAATTGAATCGGATGCGCCGTCAGCTGATTTGTTTTTGGTGAACGACACGTTAAGTAGTATGTGTCTCCTGTCGCGATGTATTGCAATTCAATCGGCGGGGTATACGTGCCAACTTGTTCTAAGTTGAAGTAAAGTCCATATTCACCAAGCGTTCGGTATTGTTTCGGCAGGGAAGCGGCCTTTTTTGTGTTTTCGCATATTTTTAACAGATAAGCCGACTGTTTTTTAGGCACCGGTTCAAATAACTCATCTGAAAAGTTGATAGCTTCCCAGTAATTCGGATTGCGTTCTAACTGCAATAATTGTTCTGATCCGCATCCCGTCAGGAACAGACTGCTGACGAGACTGATGCTGAGTATCCGTCTTTTGATGATCCTCACCTCTTCATTCTTTTAACAATATTTTACCATGTATGTCTCGTTTTATTTCCAATAAATTTCAAAATTGAAAACCTTTTAACGTTAAGATGTTAGTTTTATGCATCAATGGGGTATCTTCTAATTGTGCACGGAAACAACACTATTAATTCAATGGGGGTTTTTCAGAAATGGGTACATTTATTCAAGCAGTCGATGGAACGAAGATTTATGTAGAAGATATCGGATCAGGACAACCGGTTGTTCTATTACACGGATGGCCAGCAAACAATAATATGTTCGAATATCAGAAAAACCGCCTTCTTGAAGAAGGATACCGCTATATCGGCGTCGATTACCGGGGCTACGGAAAATCAGACGCACCAGCCAGCGGATATGATTACACAACGATGGCTTCCGACATCAACCAAGTCATCGAACAATTGCAGTTGACGAACGTCACCTTGCTCGGTTTCTCGATGGGCGGCGGCATCGCCTTGAAATATCTCTTGAACCACGGCGAGTCGAAAGTCTCGAAACTGGTTCTCGCAGGAGCGGCAGCGCCGGTCTTCACACAACGCGACGGTTACCCGTACGGGATGACAAAAGACGAAGTCGATGCGTTGATCGAAGATACGAAGCAAGATCGTCCGTCGATGCTGAAAGGATTCGGGGAAATCTTCTTTGCGAAAGAACATCCGGAGCCGCTTCAACAATGGTTCCATAATTTGAGTGTCGTCGCTTCGTCTCACGGAACGATCCAATCGGCGATTGCCTTACGTGATGAAGATTTACGCGACGGTCTGCCGAAGATTACGGTGGATACGCTTATCATGCACGGTAAAAAAGACCAAGTCTGCCCGTTTGAATTCGCGGAAGTCATGCACGAAAACATTACAGGTTCACGCCTCGAAGTATTTGAAGAGAGCGGACACGGGATGTTCCTCGACGAACGTGAAAAATTCACGGAAACACTGGTTTCATACGTCAAATCAAACCAAACGGTCTAACTGTAAAGGATACAAAACCCCATCTGCTTTTCCTCCGGGAGAAGCAGATGGGGTTTTGTTCGTTTCATCAGCAAGATTTAGTTTGTATACTTCTTGATAAATCGCTCGTCAATCCATTGTTTGAGGCACCAGCTGAGATGATTGGTCTGATGATGACGCCCGTACAGTAATGTCGCTTGTTTACTGCCGAGGGCCAGGATCGTCAAATAACGCCGTTGTGGTCGAAACGTCATCAGGCGCTCTTGATTCACGAACCGAAGTAGGTTTGTCAACAAGACCGGTGCCTGGCGAACGGCCGTCACCCCGTTTTTCGGTGTGTCCGGATACGCGGTCAGCGTCGCACAGTCACCGACGGCAAAGATCGACGGATCCTCCAGTGCCTGCAATGTCTCATGGACGAGCAGGAAACCCCGCGCGTCACAGTACAAATCCGATTCTTGAAACAGTTTGCTCGCACGGGCACCGCCTAAAAATAACAGGGCATCCGTCTCGAGCGACTGACCGGATTGTAACCACGCCGTTTGACCTTCCAGCGTATCAAACCGATCGACGATTCGTTTGACGCCCAGTTGATCAAGCCGTTTCGCAACCTTCGGACCAGCCGGATGACCTGCGAGCAAGGGTTCCTCGTGAATCAGCGTCACCGGACTGCCGGCGGACCGAAAAGACGCCGCCATCTCGACTGCAGCCGCGCCACTGCCGACGATGACAGGGGAAACGGCATTCCTGAACACCTCGAGCGCTTGATCAATCCGGTAGTTCGGTTTTATCGTCACACGCGGTGCACCGGCAATCTCCCAGTCACGCGAGCCGATGTTACACGACACGATGTCATACGACAGAATCTGTCCGGACTGGCATATCACCTGTTTATTCGCTGCGTCAATCCGAGTGACCCGGTCCTCGATCCACGTCTTCCCGTGGCGCTCACACAACGCTTTGACATCAATCCGGGTCTCATCGAGCGTATAGGTCCCGTCCGCCAAACCCGAGAACATCCCGGAATAATATTGATAACGTGAAGGATTGATGACGATCCAGTCGACATCCGGATGACTGCCTTGTTTAATACATTCTAAATGCGCATGACCCGCACCTACTAAAATGATTCGTTTCACGACGTTCACCCACTTTTTTGATTTCTTTACACCTGAGATGGTATTTCCCTGATGTAGCGGGAAGTAATCTCCCGCCGGTCAGACAAAAAGACGAAGCGACGTCGCGATGCTGCTGACGAGACCAAAAAACAACAGATCGAAGCGGGTGACGATTGGTCGGACATAATACGTCCGGTTCGTTTGGAACTGACGCGCTTCCATCGCAATCGCAATCTGTTCCGACCGGATGATGCTCGTCGTAAAGAGCGGCAGACTGATGTCAAAAAACGTTTGCCAGGGCCAAATCGACCGTTGCCGGCGGACACGCCGGGCTTGACGAATGGTCCGGATCGCTTGCCGAAAGATCGGAATGAAGCGAAGACCGGCTAAAAAACCGTAGGCCAGACGAACCGGCAGGCGGCACTGATGAATCAGACTCATGACGAACCGTGTCGGATCGGTCGTCGCAACGAACGTCAAGCTCAAGAAGACAAAAGCGAGCATCCGGGTCGCAATCAACCAGGCATGATCGAGACTTTCTTCCGTAATCCGAAACCAGCCGAACGTCCAAAGTTCGGTGCTGCCTTTGCCAAACGCCGCCATCATCCAAAACGTCAACAAAAACAAGAGACCATAGGGAACCAAGCGCAGAAGGAGCGTCCGCAAACGCCAACCGGAACTGCAGACCCCGACGGCAGCAAGTACTGATAAGGCAAACGTCACCTGCAGACTCGACGTCGTAATCAGCAACACCATCACATAGAGGAGCGTGCCGAGCTTGACTGCCGGATTAATACGCGCGAGCGGTGTGTCGTTTTCCTGCACGGTGTTTCACCTCCTCAAGTCGTTGATACAGAAACGATACCGGACGGAACAGTTGGTTTTGTTCCAAAAGTGCTTCTTCCTGAAACAACTCCAGCGGCGTCCCGTCAAACTGGACACGCTCCTCGCCGATGACGACAACACGGTCGGCGTAACGGTGGACCAGCTCCATGTCGTGCGTCACCATGATCACGGTCGTTCCTGCCTCCCGGGCTTGATGCAACACGTCGATGATGTGTGCCGTCGTCTCAGCGTCTTGTCCAAAGGTCGGTTCATCGAGCAACAAAACAGCTTTTCGTTCCAGTAACATCGTTGCGACACTCAACCGTCTTTTTTGTCCGAGACTGAGCGCGAGGGGAGACTGATCGGCGACATCGGTCAGTCGATAGTGACACAAGGCTGTCTGGACCCGTTCCGGATCAAAGACGGCACAGCTGATGGCAAGTTCGTCCGTGACCGTCTGTTTAAGAAACTGGAAGTCCGGTTGTTGAAAAACAAAGCCGACTTGTTGATAATACGTCCGGTCCGACCATCTCCGAAGCGGGGTGTCGAATAAGCGGATATCGCCTTGGGACGGAAGCAATTTTGCCAGTGTCTCAAGGACCGTGCTTTTTCCAGCCCCGTTGCGTCCGACGAGCATGATCCATTGACCGGAAAAGGCCGTCCATGAAAAATCGTTAAGAATCGTCCGTTTCCCTCGTTTGACACGGACACGCGTCAGCTCAAATGTCCGCTCCGTTCCAACCGCTCGACGTTCAACCGGACGTTTCTTCAGATGACAGGCTTGTCCGGACAGTTCCGGTAAGGTCTCAAGTCCGTAGGGGTAGAGGAGCGGCATCGCAATGTCAAGCGCCGTCATGACGTCCCGCTGTTGATGAAACACGTCATATGGCGTGCCATCAAGCAACAAGCGACCACTTTCAAAGACAAGTACCCGGTCGGCAAACGTCACGCACTGATCGAGCTGATGTTCGATCAGAACGAGCGTCAAGTCAGGATCATGATGCAATTCTTCAATCAGATGCATCATCGTCCGTTGACCACTCGGGTCGAGTTGTGCCGTCGGTTCGTCCAGTAATAAGATATCCGGTTCAAGGGCGAGGACACAGGCCAACGCGAGCCGTTGCTTCATCCCACCGGACAATTCGGCAATCGGTGTCGTCAAGGCAAGATCAAGTCCGACTCGCGCCAGCAGCAACTGGATGCGTTCCTCCATCTCACTGCGAGCGATCTGCCGATTCTCGAGACTAAAGGCGATTTCCGCTCCGACCGTCTGCATACAAAACTGATCGTCCGGCTGTTGGAACAAAATCCCGACCGCTCCCTCGGTCGACCATTGACCGGTGACATCTGCTTCAATCGTGTCCGGCAACAGACCGGCAAGAACGTGTAAAAAGGTCGTCTTGCCACTGCCGCTTGGACCGACGAGTAAGGTCGTTTCTCCTTTTTGGATCGTAATCGTCAAGTCGTGTAAGACCGCGGAATCCTGGTCTGGATAACGGACGGACAGGTGCGCGCACTGCATCATGCGGCACGCTGCTTCCGTTGCCGTCCGATCGCATAACCGTTCAGTGTCCCGGTTTTAACGAGCGCGTCGACGATTAGTTTTGCAAGCAATCCACCGAGCAATGCTCCGCTGACGAGTTGCAGAGAAAACGTCAACAGCAGTGTCGTCGTCGTATAATAGGCAAATCCATTCACGATGAGGCTGTAGACCATACTTCCGACGGCGGCAAAGACACCGGACAACATCAAGGTGAACGTATTAAATGTCCGGTAGCCGAACACGGCAAAGGCAATCTCGGCTCCGATTCCCTGTGCAAATCCAATCAACAGCGCCGATAAACCGAAGTGACTCCCCGTAAACAATTCGACGGCAGCGGCGACGACTTCTGCAATCAATGCCGCGCCTGGTTTTTGAATGATGTAGGCGACAAGGGGACTGGCGATGACCCAGATGCCGAACATCCAGTTTGCTCCGACCGGTCCGAAGATGGCCGAGATCGGCAACCATAACGTCGACCACCCTAAGTAGAGGACACCACAAGCCACGGCGAGCATCATCATGACGATGATTTCTTTCATTTTCCAACTGTTCATAATCACTTCTCCTTTGAATGCACATCCACAAAGAAACCACAAAAAAGACCGCCCTCTATGAAAAGAGAGCGGTCGTGTAACCTGCAGGATGCAGAAAAAGAGCACGAGGATTCCGCTCCACTTTCCTACGCTAGTATGAACTAGATCAGGTTCAAAGGGTCCGAAGTAAATCGTCTCAGCCGAATGGGCTCCCCTAGTGGATGTGTTAATGATGTATACCTTCTTCACTGTACGGCTGTCGCCGCGACTTGTCAATATGCATAAAAAACCCTCCACGAGGGGAGGGGAGAAAAGATTACTCTTTACCTTCTTTGTTTTCTTCAGCTTGCTCTTCAGAAGTTTGTTCTGAATCGTCTGTCGTTGTATCCGCATCAGCCGCTTGTGCCTCAGCTTCTGCTTCTTCGATTTCTTCAAGTTCAGCTTCAAGTGTCGATTCAACGACCGCTGCAACTTGGATGTCACCTTCTGTGACGACACGGAAATCTTTTTCTTCCGGAAGATCAGCGACTGTAATCGAATCTCCTATTGCAAGTTCCGTTACATCCACTTCGATGCGTTCCGGTAATTTATCTGGTGTTGCGGCAACTGTTACTTTAAAGAGTGTTTGTGAAAGGAATCCGCCAAGTTTCGCGCCAGCTGCTTCGCCGACGAGGACGATATCCGTCTCGACTTCTGTTTCTTCATCCATTTTAACAGCGATGAATTCAACGTGTTTGATTGTTGGTGTAAAGATGTCCATATCGAGTTTGTTGATCAACGTGTTGACCTTTTTACCGCCGATTTGAAGAGCAACCAAGACGTTTTCGCCGTGATCACGGACAACTTTGACCAATTCTTTTTCGTCGAATGAAATCGGTGTGCTTTCCACTTTGTAGCCATACACGACACCAAGAGCTTTTCCTTCATGACGTAATTGCTTTCTAAGTGAGCGTGGGCGTACTTCGCGTTCTTCTACTTTTAATGTTACTGACATGTTCATTTCCCCCTTGAATTTGGTATAGCCCTCAAAAGGTAATGAATGTAGGAGTGGAACAATAGGTTCCAACAGAAATTCATGCGCTAAATGCTAGTTCAACTGGATTTCATTCAGAAATGAAAAACGAAGTGAGTAAGTAGCATTTCTCTCCCAGGTCATTACGCTGATATTGAGAAACAATAATTGAAAAGCGACCGTATTGTACGGTGCTAATGTAGATATACCCCTGTCTTTCAAAACTTAAAACCTTTTTTCTGAATTTGATTGTCGAAAGACCTTCAAACCTGTTGATAGACAACGGATTGAAGGTCCTTCATTTTTTTAAGATTTTCTTTGATTTGTGTGGTTAATCACCTGCTGAATCGACAAAAGAGGGGGGATCGAGCAGACGAACGAGTTCACGAATCGTTAAAACATCCGGCTTCTGATCCGATAGGACGGCATCAATCATCGTCGCTTTGCGATCTTGTAATTCCGCCATCTTTTCCTCGATCGTCCCGGTCATCAATAGCTTGATCACTTCGACCGGCGACTGCTGTCCCAATCGATGAGCCCGATCAGCCGCTTGTTGCTCGACGGCCGGATTCCACCAACTGTCGTATAAAATGACGGTATCTGCCGTCGCCAGATTCAGACCGGTCCCGCCGGCCTTCAAGGAAATCAGGAAGAGATCGACTTCACCGGCATTAAACCGGTCACACAGTGCGACCCGATCCTCAACCGGTGTCTCACCCGTCAGTAGAAAGTGGGCACGTTGTCGTGCTGCCAGTCGTTCCCGAATCCGAGCCAGCATCTTCGTATACTGGGAAAAAATCAGGATCCGGTGTCCGGCGGCTAATTTTCCCTCGATTAACGTCAGCAGACGTTCGAGTTTTGTGGATTCGCCTGTATAATCTTCGACAAACAACGCCGGATCACAACAAATCTGCCGTAAGCGGGTCAAACCGGCGAGCAACTTGATCCGGTCCTCACGTTTCGTTTCATCCAAATGACGCAACGTTTCCAGTTGCAGTTTAGATAAGTAGGAGGCATAAAGCTTTTTCTGTGTCGGACCAAGGTCTGTATAGTGATGGACAATCTGCTTCTTCGGTAAATCCTGCAACACCTCATCTTTGGTCCGCCGCATCAAAAACGGTCGGATGAATCGTTTGATCTCGTCATGCGACCACGTTTGAAACGTTTGTAAGTCCGGCAGCAAGGAAGGGAAGATGACCCGAAAAATCGACCAGAGATCATCGGTCCGGTTTTCAAGCGGCGTTCCGGTCAAGGCAAACCGACGTTTCGCCCGAAGACGGCGCAAGCGGACAGCGGTTTGTGACGCCGGATTCTTCAGATGTTGTGCCTCATCGAAAATGACGACGTCGTATTCGACAGTCTGGTGCGCCTCTATGTCAGCTCGTAACGCCGGATAGGAAATCAGAAAAATCCCGTCCGCTGGTACTGTCTCGATTTGGTCCAAGCGGTGCTTCCGCGCTCCGGTCAACAGATGGACCGTTCTCGTCGGGGCAAATCGCGTGAGTTCCGCCTGCCAGTTATGGAGCAGGGAGGCCGGGGCGACAATCAAGACCCGACCCGGCGGCAGCGTCTCAAGATACCCAATCGCCTGAATCGTTTTCCCGAGTCCCATCTCATCCGCTAAAATCCCGTGCCCGTCATGTCCGGCGAGATTCGCCATGAACTGGATCCCTGCCCGCTGATATGGATACAAGTGGCGGTCGAGTACTTCCGGGAAGTTCAGGTAGACTCCTGTTCCATTTTTCAGCTCGAGCCATCGTTCTGTTAATTGCTTATGGACATGCAAGAAGGAGGCACCGACCAGATGTTTGAGGTTCGGCAGAGCCGGCGCGCGCAACACCGCTTCAAGTTGATCCTGCTCTGCTGCTTCGAGTTGTCGAAAGACGCGTTGCAACTGTTCAAACGCCCGGGTCTCAAACGAGACAAACTGACCGTTCTTTAACCGGTGATACGTTTTCCGGGTGACAAGCGACTGCAAGACCTGTTTCAGTTCCATTTCCGGAATCCCGTCCATGGAAAAGCGGAAGGTTAACCAATCCAGGCGGTCCGTCGTGTCGACATCAATCCGCGGATGAAACGGTCCGTTCGGTAAGGATTGGCGGATACTTTCCGTCACTTGAACGACGAGTTCACCGTAAACGACACGGGAATCGAGCAAACCTTTCAGAAATTGATATTCCGCCGCTTCTTCCTCTAAACGATAGCGACCGTTCCGCTCCAGGAAACCACTCTCCGTCACGTAGCGGAGGACGGCCCCTTCGAGCGATCCATCGCGCCCGAGCCGGTCTGTCTCTTGTAATGGATTGATCCGAACCCCTTGATAGCTAAACATCACAAGCAGTTCAAGTCCACCAGCTTCCCGGTCCAGCGCCAGCTCGACCGTCGGCGGACCACTGACGAGCCGTTGTTTAAGCGGGAGACTGAGCCAGATGTCGGCAAGATTCCGTAAGTGGTCACGCCTTTGCAAAAGTCGGTCAAAATACATGGGACTGATGATAAAACGTTGTTGCGCCGTGATGCTTTCCATCACAATCGCCGAACCGCTGACATCAAACCTGATTTTTGCCCGTTCCGTTTTACTTAATGTTTGCAAATAAGCTCTCACCGCAGCATCTTCGGTCTGCCGCGTTGTCGCAAACGGACGGATCAATGATTGATTTCCACCGGGTGTGCCGTAGACTTGCACATGATGCATCGCTAGCAACACGGCGACGATATGTCCGCAAAATGATTGATCCATCGCAAGTGACGGACAGTTGCAGCCGGCATCCACACCGTGTTCCTTGACGCGGACGGTGACAGTGAACAGGTCTTCGCCTTGAACAGCGGCTTCGACGAGCAAGTCACCGGATTGATAGTTTCGCAACGTGACTTTTTTAGCGGCGACATACCGTTTGCCACGACGGAAAGCATAGGTATCCGACATTTGTTTGATTTTTCGTTCACTTAGTCCATAATTCATCCCGTTGCTCCTTTCCTTAGGATGTAGGTGACATAATACAATTATCGTTCACTATCAAATAATTCAATTGCCCGTTTTTTCTCTTGATCACCGATATGGGCATAGACCTGCGTCGTCGCAACCGACTCGTGTCCGAGCAATTGTTGAATCGTCAAGACATCGACCCCGCCGGTCGCCAGGCGCGTCGCGAATGTATGCCGTAATTTGTGCGGCGTGATCTGTTTCCGCTCCAAAAACGGCAAAACAGGACGCAGACGGTCGACGTGGCGCTTTAAGATATGTTGGACCGCCCGGGGACTGAGCGATTTGCCTTGTTTCTGAAAAATCGGTTCTGCTCCCCGCATCGTCAGACTGTAATGCGCGGCGTATTTCCGTAAGGCGACCCGGACCGGCTTCGCAAGCGGAATGACCCGTTCCTTGTTGCCTTTCCCGATGACCCGAATCGTCCCTTCGTGAAAATCGATGGCACTCCAAGTCAATTGCGTCATTTCACTGAGCCGCATCCCGCTGTACCCGAGCAACTGAAACAACGTGACGTCCCGAACGCGATCCCGCTCATAATGCGCGGCTTCCCGGGCATTCATCTCGACGTTCGACGGCAACAGCTGCATCAGTTCGTCCCATTCGCGTTTCGTTAAGTAAACCGGATCCCGCTTCGCCTGTTTCGGACGATTGATTTTTGCGACCGGATTTTCCGAAAGGACACCGATATCGATCAAATGCCGGAACAGGGATTGAAGTGCTGACAGTTTCCGATTGATAACACTAGGGGCATTTTGTTTTGTTAACGCTAAGTATTCCGCATAAGCGGCAATCCCGGACCCGTCAATTTCAAGAAACGCGTCCTGCGTGATATCCCGCGCCTGAATTGCTTCTCCCGACGCTTCCGCGACGAACTGAAAAAACGAATCAAAATCATAGACGTACCGCCGCATCGTCGCTTTCGAGAAATTCTTCGACGCCAAATGGTCGATATAAGACCGGATGAAATCCGGCATCCGGACATATCCCGGAAGATCCGTCGTGTGGGCGGGAAGAGGTATCGGTTTTACGGTTTTTCCTAGGTTTTTAAACAAACTCATCATTCTATCCCCTCTCTGTTACTACTATACCAAACGTTGGTAGACGGTACACTAGTTTGCGTGAAATAGTTATTTCACGCAACGTTAAATTGTCAGACAGGGAGCGCTCAGTTGCAGCGAAATTAGTCGAGACAGGTAACCATTCGACTCGATGCAAATGATCAAACAATCCTTTTCAATAATCAAACAATACTTTTCAATAATCAAAAAGACAATAATAGTATTATGTAAACCGAATAACGTGAACAAATCGAAAGTTTCGAATTCGCTCTCAGTTGCAGTGAACTCCCTTCCAACAGGGAGTTGGTCGTCTCGATTTCACACAGGACGTTTTGGTGAATTCCCGGTTTCGGACGTTGTGAATGTTCCCGATTCGAGGCTTAATCCAAATCGAATGGGGTATATAGTCTAAGACTATCTTGTATTTAACACGAGGGGGACATGACATGATTTCAGATCAACAAGCGCGTAAGTTATTAAAAGACGCAAAACGAATTGCGGTCGTCGGTGTTTCAAGCGACTCTGGCAAAACGGCCAATTGGATTGCGGACTACCTGGTTCAACATGGTTACGAAGTCATTCCGGTTAATCCGACCTTAAACGAATGGAATGGTCAGAAAGTGTATCCGAGTGTCGCTAGCATCCCGGGACACATCGATATCGTCGATGTCTTCCGCCGTTCGGAATTTCTGGCGGATGTCGCAAAAGATGCCGTCGCACACGGTGACGTCGGCATGATTTGGAACCAACTTGGATTATCGAGTGTCGAAGCGGAAAGTTTAGCACTCGGAGCCGGTATTCCATACATCGAAAATCGTTGTATTAAAATTGAACACCAGTACTTGTGATCGTGATTCAACCAGACATCTACTCCTTGACAGTAGGTGTCTTTTTTTCTTGTTTTCTAGATTATCCTTGTCAGATAGCAAGAAGATGCCTACAATTAGATACAGACTACTAGAAAAACGAACGAACGTTTGGAATATTCGACGTTTTTCTATTTGAGGTGAAAAACATGGCGACAGATTTAAACAATTATAATGATGATGCCATACAGGTGCTCGAAGGACTCGAAGCAGTCCGGAAGCGCCCGGGTATGTATATCGGCTCGACCGATCATCGCGGACTTCACCATTTGGTGTATGAGATCGTTGATAATGCGATTGACGAGGCACTAGCCGGATTCGGGGAACAGATTGATGTCATCATCCATAAAGATAATGCAATTACCGTGCGTGACCACGGACGCGGTATGCCGACCGGGATGCACGCTTCCGGAAAACCGACGGCAGAAGTCATCTTCACAGTGCTTCATGCCGGCGGGAAATTTGGTCAAGGCGGTTATAAAACATCGGGCGGACTGCACGGTGTCGGGGCATCTGTTGTCAACGCTCTGTCGACGCAGTTAAAAGTCACGATTTACCGCGATGGGAAACAGTTTGAGCAAACATTCGAAGACGGGGGAATTCCGAAAACGACCTTGCTTGAAACGGGAACGACCCGTCAAAAAGGAACAAGCGTCTATTTCAAACCGGACGGAAAAATCTTCAGCACGTTGACATACAATTACGATACGTTGGCGGAACGTCTGCGTGAATCGGCCTTCCTGCTGAAAGGTCTGAAAATCACACTGACCGATGAACGGTCGGAAAAAGCGGACACGTTCCAATACGAAGACGGAGTCAGCGAATTCGTCGGCTATTTAAATGACGACAAAGATACATTACATCCGACAGTCGCCTTTGAAGGAACGGAAAATGACATCGAAGTCGATATCGCGTTCCAGTTCACGGATGCCTATTCGGAAAACGTCCTGTCGTTCGTCAACAACGTCCGGACACGGGACGGCGGAACCCACGAAGTCGGTGCCAAAACAGCGATGACACGGGTAATGAATGAGTACGCCCGCAAAAACACGCTGCTTAAGGAAAAAGATAAAAACCTCGACGGCAACGATATCCGCGAAGGGTTGACGATGATCGTGTCCATTCGGATTCCGGAAGAATTCCTGCAGTTCGAAGGACAAACGAAATCAAAACTTGGTTCTCCGGAAGCCCGGACGAGCTGTGACGCCGTCATTACACGCCGCTTGTCGACGTATCTCGAGGAAAACCCGCAAACGGCGACACTCCTGATCAAAAAAGCGATCCGTGCCGCTCAGGCCCGGGAAGCAGCGCGTAAAGCCCGCGAAGAAGCCCGGAACGGCAAGAAAAAGAAACGTTCGAGCATCCTGAACGGGAAATTGACACCGGCCGCGTCAAAAAACGCCGAGAAAAACGAATTATTCCTCGTCGAGGGGGATTCTGCCGGTGGTTCAGCGAAACAGGGCCGTAACCGGACGTTCCAAGCGATTTTACCGTTACGCGGGAAAGTCCTGAACACGGAAAAAGCGAAGCTCGCGGATATCATGAAAAATGAAGAGATCAATATGATCATCCATGCGATCGGGAGCGGCGTCGGAGCAGACTTTGACCTGTCCGATTGCAACTTCGACAAAGTCATCATCATGACGGATGCCGATACCGACGGGGCGCATATTCAAGTCTTGTTATTGACGTTCTTCTTCCGTTACATGCGTCCGTTGATTGATGCCGGAAAAGTTTTCGTCGCCTTGCCACCGCTCTACCGCGTCTCCAAAGGGAAGGGCAAATCCGAGAAGTTCGAGTACGTCTGGGACGAAGAAACCCTTGCTAAAACAACGAAAAAGTTCGGCAAAGGGTATATGATCCAGCGTTACAAAGGACTGGGTGAGATGAATGCACCGCAACTTTGGGAAACGACGATGGATCCCGATACACGGACGTTGATTCGTGTCACGATCGATGATGCAGCTGTCGCTGAAAAACGTGTATCTGTCCTGATGGGCGATAACGTCGGACACCGCCGAAGCTGGATTGAAGACAATGTAGCGTTTGGGCTGACGGAAGACCTCTCGATCATTGAAAATGAACATGTGACGAAAGAGAGTGTGAACTGATATGTCTAACCTGCAAAACATCCTCAACCTGTCCCTCGAGCAAGTCGTCGGGGACCGGTTCGGACGTTATTCGAAATACATCATCCAAGACCGGGCCTTACCGGACGCCCGCGACGGGTTGAAACCGGTGCAACGCCGTATCTTGTACGCGATGCATACGGAAGGCAACTTGTTTGACCGCGCCTACCGAAAATCCGCCAAAACGGTCGGCGTCGTCATCGGTAACTACCACCCGCACGGCGATTCATCGGTGTATGAAGCGATGGTCCGTCTGAGTCAGGAGTGGAAACTCCGGTATCCGTTAGTCGACATGCAAGGAAACAACGGCTCGATCGACGGCGACAGTGCGGCTGCGATGCGGTATACGGAAGCCCGTTTATCGAAAGTCTCGAGCTTGATCCTCGACGGTATCAATAAACAGACCGTTGATTACACATTGAACTTTGATGATACGACAGAGGAGCCACTTGTATTGCCGTCCCTCTTACCGAACCTTCTGATGAACGGTTCGACGGGGATTTCGGCCGGTTATGCGACGGAAATCCCGCCGCACCATGCCGGTGAAGTGTTGGACGCGGCAATTGGCCGAATCTCTGGAACGGTGCATACCGTCGATGATTTACTGACGCATATGCAAGGTCCTGATTTCCCGACCGGCGGTGTCGTCCAAGGGCTTGACGGGATCAAAAAAGCGTTCGAAACCGGTCGTGGGAAAGTCATCATCCGCTCACGGGCGACGATCGAAACGTTACGCGGCGGACGCCAGCAAATCATCATCACGGAACTGCCGTATGAAGTCAACAAAGCCAACCTCGTCAAACGGATGGAAGAACTCCGCCTCGACCGCAAAGTCGAAGGAGTGGCGGAAGTCCGCGATGAGACGGACCGTGACGGACTCCGTGTCGTCATCGAACTGAAAAAAGAAGCGGATGCCGAAGGAGTGCTCCATTTCTACTTGAAGCAGACCGATCTGCAAATCGCCTACAACTACAACATGGTGGCGATTCACGAGCGGACACCGCGTCAGATGGGCGTTCTGGCCTTACTTGACGCCTATCTCAGCCACGTCAAGGATGTGGTCATCCGACGCACGACATTTGATCTTGAGCAGGCGAAACGCCGCCAAGAGGTTGTCTCTGCTTTGATGACGGCGATTTCTGTCCTCGATGAGACACTTGCTTTGATTCGTTCCGCATCCAACAAATCGGAAGCAAAAGACAAACTGATCGAGCGGTTCCAGTTCACGGACCGCCAAGCGGAAGCTGTCGTCATGCTTCAGTTGTACCGGTTAACGAACACCGATATCGTTGAATTACAGGACGAAGCCGCGAAGCTCGAAAAAGAAATCACCCGTCTCGAAAAGATTCTCAACGACGAAAAAACGCGAAATCGGTTGATCATCAAAGAACTGACCGTCTTGAAAGAACAGGTGGCTGACGCCAGACGATCAACGGTCGAAGCGGAAGTCGAAGAGTTGAAACTGAAGACGGAAGTCATGATCGCGGTCGAAGAAACGATGGTCTTCGTCTCGAAAAACGGCTATATCAAGCGGTCTTCGATGCGTTCATTCGGAGCGACCAACGACTTGCCGGAGATGAAAGAGCAGGATCGCCTGCTGTATCAAGGACAAGCCATGACGACGGATCATGTCATCGTTTGGACGGTTCAAGGGAACTATCTCTTGATTCCGGTCCACCAGTTGCCGGATACGAAGTGGAAGGACGGGGGACAACACGTCGCCAATCTCGTTCCGCTTGATCCGGGCGACCGGATTTTATCCGTCGATCTCGTCCGGACGTTTGATGAAACATCACACTGCCTGTTCGTCACGCGCCAAGGAATGGTCAAACGCTCGAAGCTGAGTGATTACAACGCCCAGCGGAAATCAAAACCCCTCCAAGGTGTCCGTTTACGGTCTGATGACGAAGTCTTGTATGCGAAGGTTTCTACCGGACAAGAGCAATTGTTCTTAACGACCCAGCATGGATTTGGTCTCTGGTTCACGGAAGACGATGTCCCGGTCGTAGGTGTCCGGGCGGCTGGTGTGAAAGCGATCAATCTGCGGGACCAAGATGTCGTCGCAGGGGCGATTGGCTTCAAACAAGCGCCGAACATCGTCCTCTTGACGCAGCGGGGTGCACTGAAGAAAATGCGGCTTGCCGACCAGTTCCAAGTGTCGAATCGCGCCTTACGCGGGACGCAACTGCTGCGTGATTTAAAATCAAAACCTCACCAAGTTGCGGCCTTGATTGATGTCACCCAAGCAAAAGAAGTCATCTTGATCGGAAAAGAGCAAGAAAAGACGATTCAAATCCAATCCTTGTCTTATCTGGATCGCTTGTCGAACGGCTCATTTGCGTACGATGAAGAGAAATTCGGTGCCTTGATCGATTGGTATACCGTTTGATGGTCAGATGCCCCTCATTTTAAACGAGGGGCATCTTTTTTTGTTCAATTGGGTGAAAACTCGCCGATTGCTGTTCGTTTCTGGCTTTCCAGCGCCCATTCCGGCATCTTTTTCAGACTTTTCTTCGAATTATCAGCAATTCAGTCGTTTACAAATTGAAACGATTGTCGATAACCGCTACAATAAAAGAAAATGGTCAAGGCATGATCGCCACAAAAACGTGGAGCGGGCAGTTCGGAGCTTTAGCTTATATCTCTTTCATCAAGCAGCTACGGACATGTTCCCCGGCTGCTTTTGTGCAATCTGCCGAACTGGAGAGGTGATGAAGATGAAATTCAGAAGACGCGAAAAAGTAGCAATCTATATCACACGGGAACAACCAGAGGGATGGGAACTACTTGTATTTCATCCGCAATCAGCTCCAGACAGTGATTGGCAAATTCCTGCCGGTACCATCGAAGATGCTGAAATCGCCAAAGAAGCGGCTGTACGGGAAACGTTGGAAGAAAGTGGTCTCTCATTAGCAACCGTCCAATACGTCGGCGAAGAGGAAATGCGGTATCCGGAACGAATGCGGGTTCATTACACGTATTTCTATCATGCTCATATAGAATGTCAGGAAAATCGTTGGACGCATTGTGTTGCTGGTGACGGTCAAGATTGCGGTGATTTTTTCCATTTCGCGTGGTTGCCGCTGGAACGCATCACACAGCTCGAACGCCGACATCATATTTTCTTGGATCGCTTGATGAATCGATTGGAACGGACACATCATTACGATTGCCGAAAACACGGTTAACCCCGTGTTTTTTTGTTTTGTCTCACTATATTGAGTTTACCTTAATTATGAGACGATGTTTATTAACTATTGATAATATATGTTATGTTAACTTATCGAAAAAATAAAATTTTTTGATTGTTCTTTGTTTTTACTTCCTTCCCTGTTACTCTAAATACAGTAACAAACTATTTGTTACCTTTATAACGGTAACAACCGATAAGTAACCGTATTTTCGGTAACAAGGAGGATGTGTATGCAAGCTGTTGCGATTTCATTTGATATTCAAAATTCCCGTGCCTATTCGAGTAAAGAACAATTGTTAACCGATCTGCACCGATTAGCCGATCAGTTGAACCGTGCATTCCCGACAGCACTCGTACCGTTTCAAATCAAGTCCGGTGATAGTCTGCTTGGCGTATTCAACGAATATGCCGTCAGTTATCCGCTTATATTGATGCTGCTGAATCAACCGTTAAACGGTTATATCGGGATTGGATTCGGTCAATATGAGACGTTATCGACGACACATGCTGATGAAGCAAACGGGAGTGCCCTTATTTTCGCTTTTGAGGCCCAGGAAGCGGCAAAACAGACCGCAAACCGGATTTCCTTTGCCGGACCACCCTATTTGCCGACCGCCCTGCTGAACGGTTATATCGAGATGCTGTATCCTGCTTATTTCGGTAAAACAGACCGACAAATCGAATTGCACCGGCTGATGGATCAGCATCCGGACGCCACCTATGAAGAAATTGGCTTGAAGATGGGCTTTCACGAAAAAGATGCCCGGATGAATGTTGCGAAACTTGTGGCGCGTTCCCAACGTAAACAACGTAAGCGCCTCGAAAAAGCGTTGATCGACGCCTTAAAGCAGCTGCAAGTCTGGGAGGCGATCGGATGACTCTACTGTTAAGCCTGCTCCTCGTACACCTGCTGGCGGACTTCCCGTTACAGAGTCAACGGATGGCGAAGTCCAAACAACGCAAGCTCCGAGTATTACTCGAACATCTCGCGATACATAGCATCGGGACAGCTGTCGTCCTCGGAATCTTCTACCAGATGAATGACATGAATGGACCGACTGCCTGTATCATCGGCGGTGGTATCATCGGGACACATGCCTTACTGGACGGTTCGCCCTTAAAACGTCTGTTGCATCCGGCCGTTGCCTTTTGGGTCGATCAGTTGCTCCATATCGGGATTGTGACAGGCCTCGTCGTGTATTTGACACCCGTTGTTTGGCCGACATCGTTTACGTTACCGGATCAAATCCTATGGATCAGCGTCTGGGGCCTGATTGCGACCGAACTGGTCGGACGCGGAATTGCCCCGCTTCTTGCACCCTTTGCCCCCCGCTTGATTGAATCGCATTTTGAACGAAAGGTCACACGGAAAGAACAACTGGACGGTCTGAAGCGTTCCGTCACCCATGAGGTCGAAGATTCCGCCCGTAGCTATACGACGGAAATTAACGGTGTCGGCCGCTATATTGGACTTGTCGAACGGGCCATCATCGTCTGTTTGGTGGCAGTGAATGCAACGGGCGCCATTGGATTCATCATTGCCTTGAAGGCATTAGCCCGCTTTAAACAGTTTGACGACCGTCGATTTGCGGAATATTATATCATCGGCAGTTTATTAAGCATTCTCGGTGCCTTGCTGTGCGGTATGGCCATCCGCCTTGCTCTATAATGCAGCGAGACAAGACGATAGAGAGAAAGAGAGGTGGACGGTTTCTTGACACAAAAGACCGTCGCAAAATCATGAAACAGATTGGATTAGTCAGACACCACCGGGTAACGGAAGGTTACCCGACTAAAGGTTGGATCAGCGCAGCCGATATCGAAGCCTGGATTGAGCGTTATGACGTCTCGACGATTGATGTCCAACCGGTTGAACTGGGAAACATCGACTGGACGATTTGTTACGCGAGCAGCATGCCACGCGCCGTCCAAACAGCGGAAAGCGTTTATGAAGACGATATCATCGTGACGGACTTATTACGCGAAGTACCCTTCCCGACCATCCGCTCAAAGATCCGTTTACCCTTTCTCGCCTGGGCGTTGATCGGACGACTTGTCGCTCCATTCAGCAAACGAATTCAAGCAGAAATCAAGGATGCCAACGAGCGAATTACGATCCTGTTAAACCAATTGACGTTTGAACAGAAGGAACACGAACGTATTTTACTCGTTGGGCACGGCGGGATGATGATCCTGATGCGGACTGCATTAAAAAAACGAGGATACGTCGGTCCCCGCTTCGGTCATCCCCGTAACGGCATGTTGTATCTGTTTGAGAAACGGGAGGGATAGACATGAAATGGGGTTCCGTTCTGCTGCTTGCCTTGTGTCTGATTGTCGTCTTTTATATGACACGCGACGATGAACCGCTACCTGGTGATCGTCCGGATACGGATTCCGTCCTCAACGTCTATGGTTTTGACGTCGGTCAAGGCGACAGTACATTGATTCAGACGAAAAACGACACGATTCTGATTGACGGCGGGAACAACGGGAAAGGGGACGATGTTGTCCGCTACCTCAAGACGCTTGGCATCACCCGCTTAACGGCAGTCATCGCGACGCATCCGGACGCAGACCATATCGGCGGACTGGATACAATCCTTGATGCTCTGCCTGTCGATCACGTCTATGCCCCACGTGTCAATCACACGACAGAAACCTACCGTGATTTTCTACTCGCAGTCAAACGGCAAGGCGTGACCATCAAAACGGCTAAGGCCGGGGTCGTGATTCCGAGTGAGATCATTCGTTTAAAGTTACTCGCCCCACTCCGTGACGGGACAAGTGATTTAAACAGTTGGAGCGCGGTCGTCCAGCTCGTTCATCAGGATAACACCTTTCTCTTCATGGGTGACGCTCCGATTCGAACGGAACAGGACTTACTCGACTCCGGGATTGATTTAAAGGCCGACGTTTTAAAAATCGGTCATCATGGCGCCGATACGTCCTCCTCGATCCCGTTCTTACAAGCGGTCCATCCCGCGCGTGCGTTGATTTCAGCCGGTGAAGGCAATGCTTACGATCATCCACGTCCGACCGTCATGAACGCTCTGGCAGCGGAAAGCATCACAATGGACCGGACAGACCGGACGGGTACCATTCAGTACACATCAGACGGTCAGATGATTCAAGTCAAAAGCCGGACCGACTTACGTCCCGAGTAAAGGAGAAAGTGCACGATGAAGATGACTATCACCGAATTTGACGGAGAACAGGCGATTTGTGAGACAGAGCATCGTGAAACGATTCAAGTTCCCCGCGTGCGTCTGCCTCATGCCGCAACAATAGGAGACTGGCTCGAATGGCGCGGTCGTTCAATCCGGATTCTCCGGGAGGAAACGAACAACCGTCGTCAGGAAATCGATGACTTAATGGATGAACTGTTTGAAGACTGAGTGCCGTTCCTTGACCGTCCGTGGTCAAGGATTTTTTTGTTTCTCTCCTAGTCAAACCAGTAATTCTAGGAAACCTGCTTAAATTACTGGCAGTTTTATCTGAATTTTCGTAAACTTTAGAAATAGTAAACAAAAAGGGGGATTTATCCATGTTCCAACAATTACGAACGAACTTAAAGCAAGCGGTCCTCGGACAAGAACATGTCATAGATCATCTGCTGATCGGTCTATTGTCGGAAGGTCACGTATTACTCGAAGACCGGCCGGGTACCGGAAAGACGACGCTTGCTAAATCACTTGCCAACACACTCGATGCGAAATTTTCCCGCGTCCAATGTACAGCAGATACGTTACCGACCGATCTGCTTGGAATGGAATTGTTTAATCCATTGACCGGTTCGTTCGAACAACGGTTTGGTCCGCTGTTCGCAAACATCGTTCTTGTCGATGAAATCAACCGGACGACGCCGCGGACGCAGTCCGCCTTGCTAGAAGCGATGGGAGAAGCACAGGTCACGATCGGAGATACCTCTTATACGTTACCGCAACATTTTTTAGTCATCGCGACTCAAAATCCGTTTGACGGTCAGGGGACGTTTCCACTCCCCCACGCACAACTCGACCGCTTTTTGTTTAAATTGTCGTTTGCACCGCTCGATCGACGGGTTGAAAAAGCTTTGTTGCAGGGGGTTCACTTACAACCAAGTACATTCCAACTGCCGCTTGAGCAACTGAATATCTGGAAACAAGAAGTACGGGCTGTCACGATCGAAGATACCGTCGAAGACTACCTCCTTGACGTCTGTGATGGCTTACGGGCGCATCGGGACGTTGAAATCGGTCCAAGCCCCCGAGCTACTCTGGCGCTTCTGCAAGCTGCAAGAGCACGGGCCTGGATGCATGACCGGACGTATGTTACCCCAGAAGACATTAAGCAACTGGCGAATCCGTTGCTTGCCCACCGGCTCGTTCTGACGCTCGAAGCAACGCTAAAGATGACAAATGGTCGTTTGGTCCAACAGATTTTGGAGTCGTTGACTGTTCCGACTGAGGTGTAACATGCAATTGATCACACCGAAGTCCTTTCATCCGATGATTTTATTTTGGATTGCCGTCGCGGCCGGCATTTGTACACTGTACGGTTCAATCCTGATTGCGACACTACTCGTCGCGTACACGTTGTACGGTTATCTCTTACCAAGATATCTTGAGTACCTTGGAGAACGCGTGAGCGTCCGGCTCGTCGAAACGGTTCGGGCTTTCCGGGACGATGCACTCGTCATCCCATTCGAAATTCATAATCCGACACGGTTTTCACTTGGAAAGGTGACCATGTCTGGCCTTCTCGGGGAACAAGTCCGAATCGAAGATGCCAGCAGCCAGTTTTGGCGGAAACATGTCTTTGTACCGCGTCAGGCTAACGTGCCGTTTCAAATCAACGTCACGGCAGCCAAACGGGGAACGATTCGCATCCAGTCGCTTGATATCATGATTTCCGATCCGTTCCATCTGATGACGCTGTACTTGACATTACCAATCCAACAACTCGGTCATGTTTTCCCTGATTTTGCGCCGGCATCGGTCGAATGGAACGAACGTCAGATTCCCGGCGAGACGATTGACCGGTCAAGTCCGTTTACGGACCGCTCGAGCTTTCATTCCGTCGTACCGTATGCAGGCGATGCGAAGACGATCTATTGGTCTGCTTATGCAAAGACCGGAGAACTCTATTCCTATCAATATGATCGGATGCGCAACCATGATTATGCGGTCATCATTGACGGTCTCTCCGCGGACGGTTTAGCCTTACGCGGTGATTTTGAAAAATTACTCTCCCGTGCTGCGACGATTATCCGAGAACTTGAAAAACAAGGGGCGTCATACAGCTTATGGATTTCGATGGTCAACCGGGAGGGACAGTGGTATCACGTTCCCTCTGGAAAAGGAAAAGACCAGTTTCTGCGGACGATGGAATGCCTCGCCCGGATATCGGAATACGATCTGCCGCTCGAGCGCCGCTATTTTACAAAACGTCTCCAACGGACTGTTCCCTCGACGACAGCAGAAATTCATCTTGGGCATCGGCATAAGGGGGCGAGCGCATGATTCTTTGGTGGATTCTCATCATCAGTCTGTTACCAGCACCACTCGTCATTCTGATTTTTCCGTTGCTTGCAGCAATCCCAGCACGCAACATCCGGATTGGACTGCAACTTGCAGCGGCGATTGCGTTTCTATTCGTCTCTCCGCTGATCAGTATGTTGCTGTTACTTGCCATTGCCTTCGGTGCAGGACTCGAGACCGTCGATTATCCTTACAAGTTTGCCATCAGTGCGACGGGAATGAGCGGGTTATGCCTGTTGTTCCCCGGACTTTCTCCGCCGTTAGGCACCTATCTTCTACTAGGTCTATTATGGGCAATTCCATTCTTAAGACAACATCTCGTAGAATGGCGCCGAATCATTGCAAATGTCTCGTTGTTTCTCGGGGGCAGTCTCGTCCTCGTCATCTTGATTCGATTGCTTAAAGAAACCCTGTTTGGTTCTGTTGCGAACTTGACCCGTCCGGCACTTGAGGCGTTCGGCTCACTCTTTACCTGGACATTGCCGCTCGCAGAACGGATTGATCAAAAGACGGCGAAAAATGCGACCGATGTAGCCAACATTGCTCCGCAGAAAAGTCTAGAGGCGGCCAGCATGAGTTCCGACACGCTGTTTTATCTGAACATGGCAGGGATTGTCTTGGCGATTCTCGCCGTCGGTATCACCTTCTATTTGATTCGAAAACGACAAGTCATCACAACGGAAGCAGAACCGGTCGTCCGCATGACGGTGACGAAGCAACCGCCTCCTGTCAAAAAACACAGTCAGCATCCGCTCTTGAAAATCGCCTCGCAACTCGAACAGGCTTTTCCGCGCCGTCATGATGAAACAACCGTCGAGTGGTTGACGCGGATCGAGTTTCCGGAAGCCGCTTCCCATGCACGTCTTCTCGACGGGATTGAATTCAGCCGCAGTGAGCCGGCGTACGATCTGCAACTGTTCCGGAAATATGTCCGGGAACAAATCGAACGCTGAACCAAAAAGAAGGTGCTCCGACACCGGAACACCTTCTTCTTGTTATTTAGAATCAATTTTAGACGCTTTACGCGCGATGATGACAATAAAAACGATGGCAGCAACCGGAAGCACGAGTGGCATCCAGTCCAGGATATACTGTGTATTCATCGTATCCCCTCCTCCAAGACATGCTGATACTCTACAGGTAGCATATTCCAAAAGGCGAGACCATGCAAGCTTCATCAGATCCGGGGCAGTATCGAATAAAGAACAGAGTAATAGATCAAGACACTAGTCAAGACACTATACACCACAAGTATGTACGGAGAAAACTTAGGTTGGCTGTATCGCTTCAACATCTTCAAGGAAAATATCGTAATACCGAGAGCGAATAAAGGACTGAATCCGAACACCACAAGATCCATCGACATGAGAAGTTCTGAGCTAAACAATATATTAAAGGCAAAAATCGATAATAAATACCACAAAGTATACGATAAACAAATAAAGAAGAGGTATGATACGACCGCAATCACACTTCCTGTCCGTTGTTTTTCCATTTGTTGCATGACGTCCCTCCTGCAAAAAAATAAGATATCCTTAATGGTAATCGGAAAAACGTCTTAAAAATATTCAAATATGAATATACGACAAAAAACGACAAAAAGAGCAGCTTTTCTATTTCCGAAAATCTACACGTCTTTTTGTCGTTTCTGTTTTGGAATTAACGTGACGCAACCGGCGTTTGATACACTTTCGCGAGTTCAAGGACTTTATTTTTAAAAGCCTCCCGGCATGCTGCGGGTTCAACGATTTCAGCCTGCTCTGCAAACTGAATCAACCACATCATAAATCCTTGTGAGAACAACGCACTCACTTTGACTTCAAACCACTGCCCTTCTAACCGACGACAGCGGATATCTGTTCCGAATCGGTCGACCACGGTCGGCATGACATGCTCATGGAACTTCAACGTCAATTGTTCCTGCTCCCCACCATACATATTGAACATGCTGCTCAAATACGAGGAGTCGACAACTACAGGTGTCTCAATCGGTTCAAACACATTACAATTGACGATACGGTCGACGCGATAGGTCCGGATTTCATTGACTCGTTCGTCGCGACCAATCAAATAATAGTTCCCGTTGTCAACAATCA
The DNA here is from genome assembly GCF_043359615.1 of Exiguobacterium sp. S22-S28. NCBI lineage: Bacteria > Bacillati > Bacillota > Bacilli > Caryophanales > Exiguobacterium > Exiguobacterium sp. S22-S28. The sequence continues at coordinate 80,006 of NZ_JBHFFC010000025.1, forward strand.
GATGTGCCGGTGCGACGAGATAGTAATCCCCGTCTTTTCGGAGTTCGAACTTCCGCGTCCGCTCATTAAATTTACCCTGATATTGAAAACTGATGATGTCTTTTCCGGTGATGGCTTTTTGGATCGTATCAATTGAAAAAGGAATGACGCCTTTCGGTTTTTTGACAGTATGTATGACGGGAGTTAATGTTTCGGCAAGGCGCTTACTCGTCAAAGTATGGATATTTTGAACAAGTATCTCCGTTTCACTTTCTGAAATGAATTTGGCACTTGCGATTGCGTCTACCAACAGCCGGAGGTGGTGTTGTTCAAACGGACGGCTGACCAGATGATATGGAATTGCCAATCCGTTTTTCGTTTCTTCCGCACGGATATCAAATCCGGACTTTATGAGTGCTGCAATATCTTCTTTTAGTGATTTACGTGATAACTTCTCAATCAGCCCCCGCTTGGACAACTCTATGCTAAGTTCTTCCAAAGTCAAGGTATGCTCTTCATCCGAATAATGCTCAAAGATTTCTCGAACTGCCAACAACCGGTCACGGTTGGATAATTTTTCATTTGACACAGGCGTATCCTCATTTCCTATCCATAAGATATTTGATTATAATTGAATTATACCTTAAACAGGAAAAAACAATAACAATAATATGGAAATTTTTAAGAGATAGGAGAATTTGGATGCAACATATTGCTGATTGGAAGAATCACCGGTTTGATTACAGGGACAGTGGAAGCGGTCCCGTTGTTTTGTTGATTCATGGAACACAGTCCGATTACCGGGAAGTGTATCATGTCGAACGGTTGATCGATGCCGGTTACCGGGTGATCGTCCCGTCACGTCCAGGCTATGGAAAAACCTCATTAGACGTCGCCGCTTCTCCCGTCGAGTTGGCGGCATTTTATCGGGAATGGCTGCTGTCCCGACAGATTACAAGCTATACCGTGTACGGCATCTCAGCCGGTGGACCGACCGCAATTGCACTAGCCAGTCATAACCCGGCCGTAAGCGCTCTTGTACTTGCATGTGCCATGACGCATCAAATCTCGCTTCCTTATCAGACTTGGCTTGTAAAACCGTTTCTGCAACGGCCATTGCAAGTCGCTCAACAGTTATTGTGGTATTACGTAAAAGATAAATTGACGAAATTTCCGCAAGAGGCTTCTGTCCGAATGGTCGAGATGACCAGTTTGTTGCAACGTGACGACATCCGCCGGCAGCTATCCGGCACCGACCAACAATTACTGTATCAAGTCGGACTCCAGAATGGACCCGGGCGGGGCGTCTTGTTTGATTTGACACAACAGATTGACCGTCCGCTTTTACAAACCATCACCTGCCCTGTCTTGATCGTCCACTCGAAAGCAGACCGGGCGGTTCCGTTTGAACATGCGCTTTACGCGCGACGGGCGATCGCACATGCCCAGTTCATCGAATCACACAGTCCCGGACATTTAATTTGGATTGGACCGTCCGCCCGCCGTGATGAACGGATGATTGAACGGTTCATTGCCTTAAATCACTTGTAGCCGCACGCGTAATTTTAGTTTCTCATCCTCTTCCTCAATCGAAATGATGCCTCGTGCAGTCAACTCTTCGATTGCGAGTTGGGTCCGTTCTAAATTAAAGCGGGCGTATCGGGCAATTTCCGATATCCCCATGCGACAGGACAATTGATTGGCTTTGATTTTCGAAGACGGTTTAGCAACAGAACGTTGTAGCAACCGCCAAAAGACTTGCCGCGCATCATCCGACAGCGCGTACGCGTTCTTTTCAATGACAGGCGGGACATACCGGATATCTTCCCGAATCCGGCGAATCAAGTACAGACTCAACCAATCTTCGACGTCCGCTTGAATCCGGAAAAACTCAAACCACCACAATTGATCGAGTGCTTCCGCTTCATCCTGACGAAGTGCCCAAGAAAGCGGGATTTCATCGAATTCTTCTTCCAAAAAATCTTCATAATCAAGTGCTGTTTCATACAACACCTGAGGAGCAATTCGATCAAGCGCTTCCCGTTTTCGGTACAGGTCAAAGCTCATCCGTCGGAAATGCTCCACAGAACCTGCAACTTGACTGAGTTGCATCAATTGTTTCGTGATCAACCGGGCTAAACCGTCCAGTTCTAATTGACTGGCGTATAAATGTTTTTCAAGGGCGATCAATGTACTTCGTTCCATCAGACAGTTCCTCCTCTGTTCCTGGCATGCTTCTTGTCTTTTGCCGCAAATCGGACATTCAAAACCATCCACTTGATCGAATACTATCATGCCTTTCACTTTTCGCTTAAGAAGGTTTACGTCAAAAGTAATCAGGGAATATTTTGTTTTGATTGCAGCACGTTCAGGATCTTTACACGTTCAGGATCTTTAAATGATGCCGTTGGAAGGAGAGCGACGTATTACTTACAGCGCTCCGGAAAAGACCCCGGTCTTAACAGGGGTATTAGACATACGAAATATCACCTAAAAAGGAGGATGCGGGCGGCATCCTCCTTTTTAGTGCATCAGTCTTTATCTACTTTGACATTTTGATCAGCGGGCAACGTTGTTGTCGTCTCTTCCTCTTCAAGTTTCGGAACACCGGCACCGTACTCTGTCGTTTCGTCTGTTACATAAGATGCGGCAAACGCTGGATTCAGAAGATCTGACTTTGAACCGACTATGACGATTCGACCATGGCGAACTTCGTCTTCCAAATCCTCGGCGACGTCTTTCGTCATTCCGAGCTCTGACAACTGGGCAATCCGATCTTTCCGGTTACTGCGGACGGTCGCCATCAACGTTTCGAAAAATGATTTTTTCGTCACGCGGTACGCAAGTGTTTGTGTATCATTCGCAATTCGTTCCGCCAATTCTTCATCCTTCGCGAAAATGTAAATTTGTTTATTCGAATAACCGCTTGATTTTAAGCTAGTCACTTCCGCATCAACGGCCGTCATATTTCGTACGATTCGTGTTTCAATCATTTTGTTTCCTCTCCTTTATGCGAGCCAACTGTGTTTACTCTCGATATAAAGTTATTCCCGAAACATAATGAATAAAACATGCATCTAAAAAACGAATCAAACGACCTTTTGCAGTCGTGCCGGAGTACGGCGTTTCCATAACACCGTCAGTCCGATGAGGACACATAATCCAATTTGAGGGATCAGCGTCTCATACGTAGGATAAAAACCGAGCCAAGAAACCGTCGGCACGTATGGCGCGACGTGTATCGGCACGATTCCCGTCAGTTGCAAGGCATGCAGACTGGCTCCAAGAATCTTAAACGCCATCAGATAAATCAGACAGGTCGCCGCTAAAAACAGCCGCTGAACCGGCAGACGGACACCCCAATAGATCACAAGAATGGAAACGAGCGTAATCACAAGAATCGCAGCACCAATTCCGCCAGACAAGGCGACAGGCGTCATCGCAGGCGCCATTCCCGCATAAAATAACAGCGTCTCAGCGCCTTCTCGGAAAATCGTCAAAAAACTGACCGCAAACAAGGAATGACCGGCAAATGATGCCGCCAGTTCCGTCTGTCTTGAGGAAACAGCAGTTTTCGTATGCAACCATGATCCCACCAGCAGCATCATAAAGACGGCGAGGAGCCCCGTCCAGCCTTCGATCTGTTCCCGACCGACCGCAGCAAGCGCTGTTGAGAAGAAACGTTGAATCGATAAGGCCAATCCTCCGCTTGCTACTAACCCCATGACAGCCCCGCTCCATATGAGACGTTCACCCGCGAGCTTGGCTTTCCGGGTGAATGCGACGAGGGCACTGATGATCAGCAATGCTTCCAGACCTTCCCGCAACATGACGAACATGGCATCAATAAAGGAGTACGTGGTTTTCTCTGTCAACACTTGAAGTGAGGTAATGATTGGTGCCAAGTCGGTCCGGGTGGACTCCATCGTCGTTTCATCTAAACGCGACAACAGAACAGGCACATCTGATTCAATCGTCGTATATAAAGAACTGCTCCGCGTACGAACTTCCCCTTCCCCGCTCGGCCAACGCTTAATAAATGTTGTCAGTGTCTTCTCGGCTGCCGGTATATCCTGATCCTCGAGTTGCTGATCCGCTTGTTTGAGTAACGCGACCAGTTCAGCGAGTCCCGTCTGCTTCACCGTTTCAACGGCATCCCCTTGCAGGAAGGAGCGGATACTCGCATCAAACTGATCCAGTGCTTGATTCAGCTCCGATGGATCAAATGTTTCACGTGCCAAAGCAATCCGGATCGCGGACAATCCCATTTCGACTTGACCGTAATGTCCGATGCTCGTCTCTCGGACAACCGTTTCGCGGTCGGTCCAGGCCGCCAGTAAATCGGACTGTAGCTTCTTCCGTTCGGACATCGATCCAGCATGTCTGAGCTGCTTCGTCCAAGTAAACAACTCTGTCAGCCGTTTTTCAGCAGCAGGATCTGATTTCGGACGTCCCGTTTCTTCCAGTGCACGGACAGCCGTCGACAGTTTCGTCAGCTGCTGTCTGACTGCCGGCAGAGAGGTCTGCTTTTGTACGGCCGTCAATCGTTGTTGAATCACCTTTTGCTCGGCAGAGACCGGTAAACGGTCAACCTGCTGCTCAAGCGTCTGCAGTGCAGTCTTAAGACTGCTCCGGTCCTGATCGTTGGCTGCCGACAGGGCTTGACCAATCGAGACGTAGAGCGCATCGGTTTTCGAATCCGCATGAACAACCGAAATTCCGACGGTCGTACAAAGGAGTACCGTCATGAACACGTTAAGCAAAGAGCGCATCACCGATGTAGCCTCCTTTTTGAATCCCGCCGAAACAGGCAAAAACAGCACTGCCACGGTGGGTAATGTATTCATTTAAGCGGTCGGACGCCGCCAACCGTCGTTGGATGGTGACGAACTGTTCCGGTGACCGTTGGTATGATAAAAATAACAGTCCGGCATCGAGGGCTCCGGTCGTTTCATTGATGCCCGCCTGGTAGGAATAGGAGCGGCGTAACAACTGTTCTGTTCCTGATCCGTGTGCGACCGCGGTGTGTGAATCTTTTGGAAGTGGTGCTTCACCGCGCGCCGTCCGCTGGCTTGGCGTCACCGCAGCAAACTCTTCTTTGGATCCGAGCGGAGCTCCGGATGCGCGTTCCCGTCCGAAGGTCCGCTCCTGTTCTTTCAGGATTGTCCGGTCCCAGACCTCGAGATGCATCTGAATTCGGCGGACGACCAGAAAACTGCCGTTCGTCAACCACGGCGAGCCGTCCTGCCATTGGTAAAAGAGGTGTTGATTCCGGACGGAAGCCTGCGACGAGTCCGGATTACCGGTTCCATCCTTGAATCCGAAGAGATTCCGAGGTGTCCCTCCTGCCGCATCCGCCACCTTTGACCGTTGAAAACCGGCTTGGGTCCAGCGGATTTTGACGACGCCCCGACCGATCCGAGTCAAGTTTCGTAAGGCATGGAACACGACTTGTTGATCGTCGGCACAAATCTGGACGACAAGGTCACCACCCGACCATTTCGGATCCAGCTGATCAAGGTCAAAGACCGGCAATTCCCGGAGAAGATCAGGACGTTTATGACCGATTCCGAACCGGTCGTCCGTAAATAAACTGCGGCCGCAGCCGAATGTAAACGTCAAATGACTCGCCGACAGTCCATCTGCCTCTCCCGTATCTTCCGGCGGGACATACGCACTGTCCGAGTCGCCGAGCGGCAGTCCGGCTGTCAACCGGGCACATGCCCGCGTCCAACGTTTTAAGAGATCAATCAACTCATCGCGCCGGGTTGTCTGGACGTCAAAAGCGACCACTTGAACATGATTTTGAGCTGGTGTCAGAATACCCGCTTGATATTTACCGTAAAACGGGACTTGGTCCGTCGCCTGAGCCGTCAAGGCACGCGGTAAAAAACGTTCGATGCCGCTTGCATAGAGGGCAGCCCCAAGACCGGTCAATCCAGCTACTTTTAAGACGTCACGCCGTGTGACGCCCTCTTCGATCGCGTTTCGTGTCATCGATCAACCCTCCAGTACGATGCCCATTTTCGAGAGCGGCTCTGCCAACTCATTGATGGCTTGACTCAATTGTTTGACGTCGGCTTTCGATAATTCGGTATAGAGGACGTAGCCGTCACCTTTCTTTTTGGCGTCCAACAAGGTGTTGACATCGTTGAAGCGGGCCGCAATTTCCTTCGACAGCGCGGAATCCTGCTTTTTTAACGCCGGATCCAATAACTGATAAATTTTTTCGGCGCCTTGGACGTTGGCTGCGAAGTCATATAAGTCGGTATGCGAATACCGGTCCTCTTCGCCTGTGACTTTTGATGTCGAGACTTCGTTCAATAAGTCGGTCGCACCGGTGACGAGCAGTTCCGGCGTCACTTCAACCGTCTCGACTTTTGCCCGGAGCAGATGGACATCCTTCATCAATTGATCCGCATAGTCTTCATATCCTTTTGTTGTTCCTTTTTCAAACAATCCTTGCTCGATCCGGTGATAGCCACCCCACTCCGACGCTTTGACGTCCCCTTCACGGGCATCGATTTTTGGGTCAAGATCCCCGAATACTTCCGCGATTGGTTCCGCCCGTTCATAATGCATCCGTGTTGGCGCATAAAGTGCTTTCGCCTGTTTCAAGTCTCCTTCTTTGACCGCTGTCGTGAACGCTTCCGTCTGTTTCGTAAATTGCTCCAGTTCCGCAATCGCATATGTCCGGTAATCCGAAACAACTTGCTCGAATCGATCCGGCTTGGCCGCAGCAGGTGTTGTTGGCGTTGGTTGTTCATTACATGCTGCCAGTAAAGCCGTCATCGATAATAGTCCGATCGTCAGTGTTTTTGTATGTCGCATGGATGGTTCCCCCTGATTATTAAGTAAGTTCATCAATCAGTATAGTCGATAATGATAATCGTTATCAATATATTTCGATAAAAAAATCCTCTGCCTGTAGAGGATGCTGTCTGCAGGCAGAGGACTCCATACGATTTAAGAGTCGCGTTTTTTAAAATAGGTCCGCGAAATGACAAATGCGACGATTCCGAAGCCGATAAACACAAAGGCTTTTTGAATCAAAGACAAGAATGATAAGTCGAACAACAACAATTTGAAGGCACTGACTGTCAGCAACAGCAGACCCGACAGACGCCAGGCCGCCGTTCCACGGACACGACCAATCGCTACAAGGACAAACGATAACAGGATGTAGGCGACAGACAACGTCGTGCTCCGATCCGTCTGATCAAGCGTGGCATAAAACGGCAGTTCCATCACGATCAACGTATAGGTCACGAAGACACCGACCGCTGCAAAAAATAAGACGACCTGCCAATACTTCTGCCAGATTGCTTCCCCATGCGTCCGGACGAGCAAGACAATGAAGGCGGTCGTCGCGACCGTCAAACCGAACACGGAGACTGCGTACGACTGATCGTTAAACCGATACGATTCATACGTACCGATCGTATACAGGACAAACATCAAATATACGGCAACACCGAAAAAGCGTTGGTACGGCATTTCCTGCCGTTTGATAAACCACAGTCCGGCAATCGTAACGGCATATAGAGCCGAACGAAATTGATCACCGAAGCTCAGCGGATCGACCGGTAATTGCGAAATGGCAAACAAGATAGCAAGATGTCCAACGCCGTTTTGCCACGCATCCTTCGTTTGATTCGCGACGACGTAAGCGAGTAGTGCAAACAGAACCGCGAGTCCGTAAACAAACGGCCAATCGACCACGGACAGACTGAGCAGGACGAACCCGCCCGCCAGCCAGCTCGGATAATTGTAAGTGATCGGAAGTCTGGTCCCAACGTATGCAAGACCGAGATAGCCCATGAAGGATGCCGTGAGTAAGGTGATTTCATCAATCAAGGGGCGTGTCTCAAAATTGACAGTGAGACTGCCGAAAATCAACGCCAGGAAAAAGATACCGGCAGTAACCGGGTATGCTTTGACTGCCTGCAGACGAAGAACGGCAAACAACAATGCCGTAAACAACAGGACTTCATACAGTAAAAACAAGAAGACGTTCGGCTCATCCGTTAATTGGAGAAACGGTAATAAAAAGCCGGTGATCGAGACTAAAATCAACAACGCCGTTGACCGCATCCACAACATCAATCCGTACGCAATCGCGAGTACGACGATTTCCAGTAAAAATGCGAGTAACGGAGGATAAAATTGATATAAGGCCATACCGGCGAATAACGCGGACAAGGACACAATCGTTCCTGTTGCAACAAGCCCGACACCGAGCTCCCGCCGTTTCTTCTCATACTGAAACTCACCAAGTGCCATGACGAGCAGTCCGATCACGACCCCGCTCCCGATCCGGACTGCCGGACTGATCAAACCGGCCATGGAAGCGTACGAAAACAGGAAAATCGCGCCGATTGCCGCAAAAATCGCCCCGATCCGCGGTAACCAGACCGTTGCCAAAACATTTTCCCACTCGTCCCGTGTCCGGGCTTTCTTGACGACAGGTGTCCGTTGCTTTTTGACGAACGCCGGACGGACGGCTGGACGGGCGACAGAAGAAACCGGTTCGCCTTTCATGTCTGCGTCTGCCGCCGGTTGTTGCTCCAAACGATCGAGTCGTGCCTTTAACTGTGCGACTTCTTGCTCAAGCTGTTCCAAACGTGTTTCATCCATCTTCTCACCGGTCCTTTCTGGATGACGTGCTGGGTGAACCCCGAGCGGTTGTTATTATTTTACTCGTTTTTTAATCAATTCCCATTTCTTTAAAATCCGTAACGCTGTTACCTCTTGATCCCTATGGATACAAAAGAAAAAAACCGGTGAAGCGGAAAGCTTCACCGGCAGACAGATTAACGGACAGATAAGGCGTATTGTCCTGTCGTATTGTAGACAGACGTAAATTGTGACCGGCTGACCGTATATTTTCCACGGTATGGATCCGACACAGTAAACGAGTTGCTTGAGACACCCGTTACGAGCATGACGTGGTAGTTACGGTAGCCTGTAAACGTTTTGCCGTCCGGCTTGATCCATGAGAAGTAACCATATGGATTTTTAAAATCAACCGTCGCCCAAACGATGACCGGATTTCCGCTCCGGATTTCACTTTCGATCTTACTGACCCCTTGTTTTGAGATATCGGCTGCCCCGCTCCGATATTTTTTCGCGAGCGGCAGGATGCCTTTCGGGTAAATGCCCCAGTTTTTGTAATAATCGAGGGTTCCGGCAGGATTTCCGGTAAACATCTTTTCCGGATCCGCCCAGTAGTATTTCCCGTTTTTGTATGTGGCATTTTTCATGCTTTTTGGCATTTGATTGTACAGCGAAGCAGCAGAGACCGCTTTTTTCTTGTACTCGAGTGCCATTTTCAACGAAACGAATTCACAACCGGATGGATAACCCAATGAGTACTGATTGTAATACGGTACGTTTAATTGTTTCGTTGAACTGCTTGGAGCAGTCTTCGTCAAGTATTGTGTCGAGACATAACGGTAGCTCCCGTTGTATAAAATACGGGTCCAACTGCCGGATGTGCCGTATGAAGCCACTTTGACCCCTTTGTTCAATTGCGTAATCGTTTTAGAAGTTGTACTTGGACCTGTTCTGACGTTCAATGTGCCAACCGTCGTATAACGGGCACCGGTCGACGCATATTTCGAGGTCGTCGACGTTCGGACATAGTCCTTGTGTATGTAACCGGTCCGTGATTTATACGTGATCTTGTACCAACTGCCGGATGTGCCATTCGACGTGTAGACGGCACCTTTCGTAATGTTTCCGAGAATCTTGCTTGTCGTCGACGGCTTTTCGCGAACACGCAACACATCTGTCGTGACGGTCAACTTCGTGGCGGCTTCTGCGATGAGCGACGGACTAAACAAGCCGATCAACACCCCCGCGATGATGAAGGACGAAATGATTTTTTTCATGATAAACCCCCTTTGGATGTAATATACACAGGTTTTCCCATCTTTTTGAAATATTAATCAATATTCCATAAGAAAATTCTGAAAAATCGTGATATCTTTTCCTTTATAACAAAAAATCTCAGCTCTGCCTAGACAGATTGCTGAGATGTAATTATATTGATATCGAAAAAAATTCATTTTTTAACATTCAAAATGAACGGAGAAGGTTGTGAAAAGCCCTGTTCCATCAAATGTGCGACGAGCTTTGTCTCGTCTTCGGTGACAGGTAAAGGTGCATCGTGGACGATACTGTCGTAAAAGGCCCGGTACAACTTCCCGTAATCACCGACCGGACTTGGAATCCGGACATCCTGCAAGTGACCGTGGTCATCATGATACAGCAGTCGCCCGTAATCATCTTCCGAATCTTCTCCGAAGCCTTCTTCTCCCGGGAAGTAGTTGGCCTTCAGATCGAGCTCTTGCCGGTCCACGTGTTGTTTGATGAACGTACCGTTTGTCCCGTGCAACATCCAGCGTGGTGCACCGGCTAAAGCGACATGACTCGTCCGGACACTGACCTTGAGTTCCGGATAATAAAAATCAAGTGCAAACGTATCATCCGGATTCCCGGCTAAGCGGACCGAACGGATGTCATAGCCGACTTGGTCCGGTTTTCCGAACAAGGCGACAATCTGATCAATCGTATGGACGCCGAGACCGTACAATGCGCCATTCTCGTTTGTCGCGATGGCCGGTGCCGCTTCCGGTCGGTAGAGATCAAAATGCGAGACAACTTCGACGAGACGTCCCAGTTTACCGGACCGGATGACTTGCTCGACGACTTGAAAATCACTGTCGAAACGCCGGTTTTGATAGGCCAACAGTTTAACTCCCTGTTGCTTGGCGACTTCGAACAACTGCGTCGTCTCCTGCTCCGTCACCGTAAACGGTTTTTCGACCAGGACGTGTTTTCCGTGTTGTAACGCTTGTAGGGCATAGGCAAAATGCGTGGCGGGTGGTGTATTGATGACGACGACTTGCAACTCCGGATCCCGCAGCATCGCGTCGAGATCCGTCGTAAAGCGGACGCCGGGTAACTGATCAGCATACGTTTTTTCGAGATCAGGTTTTGCTTTTCGATTGTAAATCCACGTCACGTCAAAATTTTCCTCAATCATGACGTAGGGTAGATGATAACGGGTCGTACTTTTTCCAAAACCGATGAAACCAATCTGAAGACGCATCTGATCACTCCTCGAATCATTCTTTTTACTAACCATACCAAAGCACACGTCACTTGTCCTGACTAAAGAGGGTCTCAGTGCGAAAGGACGGCAACCGGATACTCATATGTCGAAAAACCGTCACGAATTCCCCGGCTTTCAAACCCGAAGGACGGATAATACGTATTTAAAAACGAATTCGTTGCGACACAATCCAACCGGAGACGTTCCTGTTCAGCTATCGCGACAGCAATGACATGCTGGATCAGCTGTTTTCCGACACCCAATCCTTTTGCCGATTCACTGACGACAATCCGGTGAATATATAAACCTTCCGCATCATCCCATAAGGCTTTATCCCAATCGAGTGAAGGCAACAGCGCAATCGAACCAAGAAGCCGGCTGTCCCGTTCATACACGTACAAACGTCCTGCTGAAAAATCTGCTGCGACGAGCGCGTCCAGATCTGCCTTCAGATACGCGGACCATTGTTCGCTTCCGCCTGCTTGTAATAATTCGGCCTTATGTCTGAGAAGTGCCGCAATCTGTTTTACATCTTGTGTTGTAGCTTGTCGAATCATAGTAGTCCTCCTGAAAAAAAATTCTCCTTCATCCTAACGAAAGTGAACATAGAAGAAAACCGATTTGCACAAACTACATGGAAATTTTAAAAAACAGCATCAATTTGTTATTTTTTTCATATTTCAAAATTATATACTCCTATATTGTATGCTAGGAGCGTGATCAGACCCCCAGTCTGCACAACATAGGTCTACCGACTCCCCACGAGTCGGTAGACCTTTTTTGGTTACGTTAACCCGACCCATTGTTTCGAGAGGTGTCGCGCTTGTCGGCGGTAGGTCTCGTCTTCGACGACCGGATTACTGAGACGCGGTGCGGAATCCGCATAATACCCTCCGTTTTCAAGACGGTCATCCGTCGTTGCAAGGTACAACGCCGTTTTGGCTCCGTATTCCGGCGTATACAATTTTCCTGTCCAATACCCGATTTGAGCAATTGGCTTTAAGACGGTTTTGAGCATTTTTCCGTATTTTCCACGATAGAATAAGTCCGTATTGACGATGCCCGGATGGACACTGACAAACGTCACCCGGTCTCCGTGTTGTTCCGCCAGTTCACGCATGTGCACCATCTGTAACAATTTTGATTCCCGGTATGACCGCATCGGATTGTATTGTTCCTTTTTGACATGCGCCATCGCTTCGAGTTCGATGTCCGTCCGAATCAACCCACCTTCACCGGCAAGTGACGAGATGGAGATGACGCGGGGATCTTGCCCTTGTTCAAGAAGCGGGAGCAACCGTTCAATTAAATAAAAGTGGCTGAGGTAATTGACTTGGAACTGAGACTCGAACCCGTCCTTCGTCCGGTGGTACGGTGGGACCATGACACCGGCGTTCAGAATCAGCCGGTCGATGCGACCGATTCGATCAAATAGCAGATCCGCAAATTGACGGACCGAGTTCAGTTGATCCAGTTGGACGATCTCAACCTCCAAGTTCGTATGGGAGACCCCATGTTCGCGCAACAATTGAACGAGTAACGTCGCCTTCTTGGCTGAGCGGACGGTCGCGATGACCCGGTCCCCACGTTCGAGTAATGCTTGAATCGTGACCATGCCCATACCGGAATTTGCTCCTGTAACCACACAAATATTCATGAAACTGCCTCCTCTTTTCGGATCGGTGATACCATATGCTACCTGTTTTCCTTTTTTTTCGGATTTGTACACATGTTCTTGAAAACTATTTTTCCGAATCGGTGCAAAAGAATGACGTATACTAAAGAAAAGACACCTTTCATTTAAAGGGAGTGAGTGCATGTGAACGAAGCGACCGTCCTGTTACTTGCCGGCATCTTACTGTTACTCGCGATCATCACGACGAAATTTGCCGTTCGTCTGAATGTCCCGACCCTGATTTTGTTTGTTTTTGTCGGAATCCTCGCCGGAACCGATGTCACGGGATGGATTGATTTTGCGGATTTTGAACAAGCACGGCTGTTTGGGACAATCGCTCTGGTCATCATCTTGTTTGACGGCGGACTTAACACCAGATGGAAAAACTTTAAGCCGGTGTTACCGGCGGCATTATCGCTCGCGACCACCGGCGTCCTCGTGACGACCGGATTGATTGCAGTCGTTGCGCACTACCTGCTTGATTTCAGTTGGCCGATTGCGTTGTTGATCGGAGCACTGGTCGGGTCGACGGATGCGGCAGCCGTCTTTTCATTGCTCAACGGACAATCGATTGACCAAAAAGTCAAACACACACTGGAAGCGGAGTCCGGAACCAACGATCCGATGGCCGTCTTCCTGACAATCCTCTTTACGGAGTTCGCCCTCAGTCCGGCTGCATTTTCGATCGGTCAAGGGATCGTGGCGTTGCTTTACGAGATGGGGCTTGGACTCCTGATGGGTCTCGTGATCGGTTGGGGCTTAACAACATTGATGAACCGGATTCAGCTTCAATCTTCCGCCCTCTATCCGACGCTGTTGATCAGCGGCGCCCTTCTCTCCTATGGCGTGGCGACGAGTTTGCACGCTAGTGGATTCCTCGCCGTGTATGTGACAGGCATTTGGCTCAGCAATCACGATTTGATTTACCGGGACATCCTTGTCCGTTTCAGCGGCAGTTTGTCCCATTTGGCGGAAGTCGGGATGTTCATCATGCTCGGTCTGCTTGTCTTTCCGAAACAGTTGCTCGATCCACAAACGCTACTCGTCTCCGCTGTCATCGTCCTGACGCTGGTACTGATCGCCCGACCGTTCGCCGTCTTTTTGTCCCTACTGCCGTTTCCCTATAACGTCCGGGAACAAAGTGTCATCACGGCAGCCGGATTACGCGGTGCCGTTCCAATCATCTTGGCGACCTATCCGTTATCAAGCGGTTTGCCGGAAGCGAACCTGTTGTTCAACATCGTCTTCTTTACAGTCATGACATCCGCTCTGTTGCAGGGGACGGCCTTACCGTGGATCGTCAAATTGATGAAGCTTGATGTCAAACCGCTGATTGATGTTGAACCTTTGATTCAGTTCATGACCGTCGCCAATCCGAACGCCGAGATTGTCGAAGTCAGTGTCCCGTCGTTTTGCCGCATCGACGGGAAAACCCTGCAAGAAATCGAGATGCCGCAAGACTTGCTGGTCGTCGCGGTGATTCGAAACGATACCATCATCACCCCACGGGGACAAACCCGGCTGATCGGCGGAGATCAGTTGTTGATTTTGACACCGAAGCAGTCGGAAGAACGGATCAGGAAGTTGATTGCCTCCCTCGGACTCGGACAGCCGTTTTCGGATTAAAAAAAGCGCTTGTCCGCTCTCCGTAAATCGAGAGACGACAAGCGCTTTTTCGAGCGTGTATCATGTTGTATCAGCTTGCTCTGCTACAGCAGCTGATTCATCGGTGCGTCTGATCTGGACGACTCCGGGCGGGCGGTGCGGAAAGGTAAGCGTCAGACCGCCAAAGCGGCAGCTGTCGTTCCCGTTTTGTGCCCGGTCGATCCATTCGATGGGTTCGCGGCGCGCCAGGCTGTGACGAATTCGGTTTTCGACTTGTTGCCGCGATATTCCTTGGCAGTCGACCGCGGTCAAATAGGTCGTTTCATCGGACTCGAATTGTTGCCAAATTCCTAACAGAAGCTGTCCCACGGCACTGACGGGTGTCCCGTCCGGCTCACCGGCACCGACCGCTTGATCGAGCAGTTGAATCGTCTCACCGGACGTGGCACCGATGGCCAAAATCCGGCGGGATCCTTGTTGCATGACGCGAAAGCGCTTCTGCCCTTCTTCGAGCCACAAGCGCTGTGCAAACGGATTGACCGGGATTCCGTGGAAGAACGTGACTGTTCCCCGCCAGGCAAACCCAAATGACGGGTCATATTGACGGATCGTTTCCATCGCCTGTTGTAAAAACGTCTGAATCTCGACCTGTTCGGTCTGTAGTTGCTTGCGTACATCCTCAAACTGATGAATCGGGACGCGGATGGGAACCGGTGTGAACAGTTCTCCCTCCGGCACGCAGTGCGGGACTAAGACGTGACCATCAAATCGATAATCAGTGGCTGGTCGACCGGTCCGACCGACCAAGACTTGCCAATCGTCCCCGTCCGGTGCAAAGGCATAGGTCTGATGCGCAAATGACGGAGCGACGAACAAGCCCGGAAACGACTCAAACGTCGAAATCCGTAGGACTTCTCCATCGTTCCATTCCTCTTCGATGACGCGGATCAGTTGACCGGTCGAAGAGACCTGGTCCGTTAAGTAACGCCCGGTATTGCTGTAAAAACCTAAGATGAATTCACGTTCTTCTTCTTCGAAGGTCATCATCGTCATCTGGAACAACGATTGGACTTGTGCTTCCGCAAACAAATCGTCAACTTCTTCCGGATGGTGCGATTCAATCGCCACCATTTGCCAACCCATTCGTTCATATAAAGTGATCGTGATCGGGAAAAACAGGAACGCTCCGTGTGTCGCCTCGAGCTTCAGCATATCCTGCATCGCCAGTCGTTCAATCCGTAAATCAAATCCCATCCGTTCAAAATGGTCTTGCATACGTCTTTTCCAGTGCGTGAACTCCATGTTTTTCCCTCCTTGCTGATTATGCTCGTTTACGAAGCGGATTCTTTGACCAGTAAATGTACAGTCCGACTAATCCGGCGATTCCAATCACATACGAAGCAGTTCCACTGACTTGAATCAAGACGTCCGGATTCGGAACGAACGTAATCAGAACAGCTTTATACGTCGCGAACAGTATGAAGCTGATAATGAATTGTGCCCAGACCCGCTTTTTGACGAGACGGATTTTCGGTGACGTGATTAAGATCGACATTGCATCGATTAAAAATAATGCGATGATAGAAAAGAGGATATAGTCGGCTAACGCAAATTGAAAAATGCCGTCGATTCCTTCGATGAAGATGAACATCAGAATCGTCGAGACATAGTTGCGGGTCCACCGTTTTTGCGTCTCGGCGCGGCGGCGTTCCGGGATTTCGGCAATCATTTGATCGAGCCGTTCCTCCGGCGATTGTCCGTGCACCGTTTCGAACGGCTTTTGCGACCGTTGTGCTTCGTACAAATCGGCTTGGAGACGGTGTTCGATTTCCGTCCGCTCCGGTTCTTCCACATTCAGGTTGAGTCGTGGTAACAACGACTCTAAAATACGTGTGTTGGCTTTAGTTAGTTTCAAGCGAGATCCCCCTTTTTCATGTTTAAGTATAACGGTTTAACGGGAAAAATACTTCTAAGGAAGATGGCGATTACTTGACGAATCCGCCATAAATATTCAGAATAGTGAGAAATATTACTTTATCTTTAGAAGTGGAGGTAAACAGATGCGTCAAACTTTAACGAATACTACCTTACTTGCCGTCATGGCGAGCGTCGGCATCGTGTTGCCGTCGACCGATGCGGATGAAACACCGGAGACAGACATCGTTCCGTCAGAACAAACCGCTATCACTGAGTCTCCGATGGAACCAACTGAATAAAAGCATGACCCCTTTCCACCAGCGACGGAAATACGGGTCATGCTTTTATTTTGCGTTGCCCGGCATCGTGACGGTTTCCTCCACCGTCACCGTCCAGGTCACAATCGTTGTACTGTCCCGGACATCGTGTCGTTCAATCGTTTCAAGCAGCGTAGCAAGTGCCGTTTCGGGTTGTCTCGCAAACAGCGTCGCCATCGTCTCCGGATCTTCGAATGGTGTTCCGGGACATTCGACCAAACCGTCTGTCGTCACCAGGATACGGTTGATGCCGCGCCGTAACTCACGGATGCCGCGCGTGTAACACGGAACCGGTAAATCAAACGTGTTGACCCGCCCAATCCATTCAAAAAATTGACGTTCGTTCAGTTTGAACTGACGATGCCGGCTCAAGTCCGGGTGGAACAGATATGCCAGCACGTCGCCGACCGATAACCACCACAAATATTTTCCTTTTCGCGCAAGGAACAAACAGGCCGTCTCCCCTTGTACGCTCCGGCAGGTCGTCCGAAAAGCTTCGTCCTGCAAAAGTCCGAGCAACAACTGTTCCAGTGACGAAAATGCCTGTTCGACCGGCTGATGTAACGTTTGTTCGATTTCCTGCTGATGCCGTGTCATCTGCCGCACGACTGCACTGGCGCTCTCTGCTGTATCGTGGGCGTCGAGCACCAGCGTGAATTCCCAATCGTCACCAAGCCAGATCAAACATCCGTCCTCATTTTTCGTTTGCCCTGCCCGACTGCATCCGCCAAACCTGCCGACCGCGACGTGACCGATGGTTTGAATGTCTATCTGATCGACGAACGCCGATTCATTTCCTACCCAAGACAACTGAGTTCCTGTCATGGCTTGCTCCTTTCGAAACAAGACACTACGTACGCTTGTTTCTTTTTAATAGAGACAGCGTAGCATACGGACATGAAGCTGGTATATTTATCCTGTTTCAAATCAGGTCAATACAAAAACGAGAACGGCGGATGCAACATCTGCCGTTCTCGCCTCTATGGTTTATAGCGGTGTGACGAAAGGTTCGATAAACAACCGGAGCCGTTTTTGATAATTCTCTGGATCTTTGGAAGACGTGTCGTCGTGTCCTGCTCCCCGGACCGGGTACAGCTGTTTGAGACCGGGTTTCGCTTGGTACAGTTCATAGGCCATCCGCGACGGGACACGTTGATCGTCCGTTCCGTGAATGAATAAGGTCGGAACCATGATGCGTGAGGTCTGTCGCGTGACGGACACATCCCCATAAAAGAAATCCTGTCGGAATTTGTTGAACGTACTGGCAGCAGCCAGTGACGGACCCGCGGGATACGGGAGATTTTCTTTGGCACGGAATGCCAACCAATCGTCGAGACGGGCGTAAGCTCCTTCCGAGATGACGACTTTCAGCTGTTTCGGGACATCTGTCTCCCCGGCAGCCAACAAGGCCGTCGCGCCTCCAACACCTAGTCCGTGATATAAAATTTGGCTTGTCGGTCCATTTTCCGCAATCAGCTGGTTTGTCCAATCAATCAAATCCAACCGGTCCAACCAACCAGAGTTCCGTGCCTCCGTGTCTTGTCGTTCGACAAGCAGGACATGGTAACCCAATTGTTCGTGGTACAAGCGGATCAGTGAAAACAGGGAGGCCTGGTGTGGTGTATCGTCAGGTAGAACAATGACTGTTTTGTCAGAAGCCTCTGTTGCGGCAAGGTACTGACCAACACGTTCCGGTCCTGATGTCGTCAGCTTTTTCGATACGACGTCTTGTTCGGTAAACCACGTTTGATCATCGGTTTGCTTCTCATCAGACGTTTTGCTTTCGCTTGCTAACAGGCGGGACGCATCGGACTGTCCACTGAGCGTCTGTTGAATCCGGTGACCATCATACAGAATCAATCCACTGATGATCAGTACGGGGATAAGGATGACGAATAACCATCTGCGCACGCTGTAAACTCCCTTCCGTCCTATGTTTCCTACACTTATTCGCCGTCCTTTGCCTCAGGACCTGCTGCCGGCGGCAACGGTTTTAAGAATGTTTGCTGGTACCAGTTCAAGATCTCTTTAAATTCGGTTGCAGTGAAATATCCGGCATCAAACCCCGTTGAACCACGCAGCGTGATTCGGAATTTCAAAATGCTTTTCTCTTCCAAAAAACGGGAGACGTGCCCGGAAAAAGCTTCGATTTTCAGACGGGGCGCATAAATCGTTTCCCGGTTGACAAGTTGTTTTCGTAAAACGAACAGGTCATTTTCATAACCGTAACGCGTATGACGGTAACCGGACCGGGCGAGGACGTAATACAGCGGCAAAAATAAGAACAGCACCAGGCCGATGTACCGGATCGCTTCCGGCAACCAGTAGTATAAGGCGCCGTTTACAGTCAGGAACAGACTTGCATAACCGAGCAACGGCCAACGCACGATGTAGAAAAATCCGCGATCGGCAGCACGTCGTTCCGGTACAAGTTGCTTAAACCGCGGTAAAAACCGTTCTAAAAAGCCATCGATGTCACTGACGCGGATGAAGGGATGGAGCAACAGCTTTTCCTGTTCCCCGCTGGCGGAGATGATATGCAGGGAGAGATGAGCTCGCTTAAATCGACGTTTGATCCAGTTCTCTTCAATGACGAACGCTTGGATCTTATCTTGATGAAACACAACTTCCGTCCGGTTCAAGAGACCGTACCCGATGGTCAACCGTTGTTGATATAAGGTTGCTTGAAATGATCCGTACCGTAACGCAAAGACGAGGATGGAGCCGATGTAGATGATCACTAACATCAAAAGACCAATCGTAACTAACACCAGTAGCGACAGATGGAGTAATTCGTTGAACAATTGACTGATGTACTTTTCAATGAAGCGGTTGATAAATTGATAAACGGCACCAAACCCGACCAGGGCAAGACCGATTCTGCCGGACAAGGCACCGGCCAGCAACAGTTCTGTCATGCTGACGGAATACGTATCGGACGAGGAAGAGTGTTCTGACGAATCAATCTGATCCATCGATCCGATTGTCGATTTCAATTGTTTGGCAAACTTCAACCGGACCCCTTTGAGCTCGACTTCCGGTTTGCCGCCGTCTGACGATGTTTCGACCGTCAAAGTCGCCAGTCCAAGCAGACGCTCGAGGACGTTTTGATTGATCCCGATCGACTCGATCCGCTGACGTTTTGTCGTCCGCTCACTTTTCCGAAAAATCCCTTTGTTGACCCGAATCGATTGGTCGTCTAAGGTGAACGTGTAGAAATACCAGGACGCGATTCCGAACAACAGGATGATCAGGCTGACGACTGCGACGCCAATTGCCGTGTAAACACCAAACCCGTCATTTTTCAAATCATTAAACAAAATGACCGCAATCGGGATGACAAGCGAGCGGAGATGCGTCAAGGTCGTCATCAGGATGAACAGAGGATGGACCCGCCGTGTCATAACGTCTCCTCCTCTTGTTCCTCAAGTTTCGCGATCCGTTCGATCTGCTGTCGCAGTTTCTTCGCCTGAGTCACCTCGAGTCCGTGCAGATCGATTTCTCCCGACGCGGTGCGAACGTTCATGTTCATTAACTCATGACGACGTAAAATCGGTCCCGACGAGGTATCGATGATTTGAACTTTGACGAGCGGCGTCACGACATGATGTAAGATGAAGATGCCGGATTCGACGATTAAAAATTCCTCATCGACGCGGAACTTAAAATATTTTTTACGGATCGGCGGAATATAGACGAACTGCAGTATGAACAACAGACCGACGACGGCGGCGGCAATCCACATCCACCAAGGAGACAGATCAAGCCAGGTGATTTGGACGACGGTCGCGACTCCAATGAGGAGGGCAACAATGGTATACTTGATTCCAACGTATTGACGTTCGGCGGTTACCGAGGCCTGAGGCAGACGTTGCCAATCCTCGTTTGGGTGATTTGATTGCATAAAATCTCCTACCTTTCGTTTTTTCATACGGGAGGAGACCCGTTGAAGTTTCAGTGTCATCAATCAGACGTTGACATTTCCCTGCGAATCATCGCATATATAAGAGAGTAGAAATGTATTTCAAGGAGGAACCATGCTAACATTTGAAGAAAAATTAACCATCATCGAGACTTTCCCACAACTTGTCCGGAAAGAAGTTTCCCTGAATCGTGTCAACTTCCACTTCCCGGAAAGTCAGTTTGAGAAAAAAATCGTCGTCTATCACCTGCATCCAAACGGGAACGGATTTGTTTACGCAGCAGGTTTACCAGGATATGAAAAAGACCGGAAAGGATTCGTCAACATCCGTGAATTTTCGGAGCCGGCTTTAATCCTCTTACTTCAAGATGCCATCAAGGCGTTGGAAACCGTCGAGACGGTCGAAACATTAGAAGAAACATGGATCAATGACAACCAATTCGAATTGACGTTATTAAACGAAGATCTCGATACATGGTTGGTCTATGCCGGCGAGTTACTCGACGGAGCCTTTAATTCGTATAAAGAAGCGGCAAACTATCTGGAAGAAGAAGGTTTCCGCCGTAAATAAGCATTACATGAACGGGACTGTTTAATCAGTTCCGTTCATTTTTAATGTCAGCCGGTTTAAGGTCTGTTTGACCAGTTCAAGATCTTCTTCCGATACCCCGAGCACTTCTTTTAAGGCAAGTGGAATACGTTCGGCCTGTTGCCGAAGATCCCGTCCTTCAGCTGTCAACGTGATTTTGATGTGCCGTTCGTCTGCCGGATTCTTGACACGCCGAATCAGACCGGACACTTCCAGTTTTTTTAATAAGGGCGTCAACGTCCCGGAATCCAAGTGCAACCGTTCACCGACTGCTTTGAGCGATTGCTCATCTTCTTCCCATAAAACCAACATGACCAGATACTGCGGATAGGTTAATCCAAGCGGATCAAGCAACGGACGGTACCGTTTCGTGATTTCCCGTGAAATCGCATAAAAAGGAAAACATAATTGTTCATCAAGTAAGAGTGGATTTGACATCAAGAAACCTCCTTCAAGCATAATAGTTGTATTTTAAATTAGATTGTATAAAATCTAATTGTAAGCTACTTAAAAAGAATACCTAAAAACGAAAGGATGTTACAACCATGAAACCAATGTTCACTTCATCTGCAACTGCTGTAGGAGGACGCGACGGACGCGTCGTATCGGAAGACGGAATCTTAGACGTCGCTCTCGCGATGCCTGTACCAGGATCTAAAAAAGAAGCAACAAACCCGGAACAATTATTTGCTGCCGGATACTCTGCTTGTTTCGACTCTGCCTTGAACCTTGTTGCCCGTAAACAAGGCATCAAACATGACGGCAGCGAAGTCACTGCTCACGTTACCCTAAACGAAGCAGCAGACGGTTTTACCCTGTCGGTTGAACTCGATGTTCTTGTCCGTGGTGTATCGGAAGAACAAGCTGCTGAACTCGGGAAAATCGCGCACACTGTTTGCCCGTACTCACGTGCAACAGCTGGAAACATTCAAGTCGATATCTTCACACGGACATCAGACGCAGAATAAGCATACCACTCTCCTCTTTCATCTTGGTCAAATTGGCTAAGATGAAAGAGTTTTTTGTTGTACTTACAAAGAGGAACAATATAATTTTTCGCCTTTTTCTTTACTATTTTTGTTAATATATACGGTATATGAAATAAATGTTCCTTCAGTTTAAAAATCACACTGCTCGAATTCACAGTGTGATTCCGCCAATCGTTCGGTGGATCATTGCAACTGTTTGACGGACAAGATAACGAGTTCTCCGGAAACAATCATATAATAGGCATCCTCAAACCGGTGACGGACATTTTGTTCGCTGTCAAATACCGTCACCATCGGTTCGGCGTCATCGCCGATCGATTCATGCAGATAAAACCGGTCGCGTAACACCCGTTCAAAGGGATCCCGTTCCAAGTAGCGGGCGCCGGTCCGCAGATTCATGACTTCATGATGTTCATCGGACCGATCGTTGACGATGAAGATCGTCGACTCGACGTCGTCATACGTAAAGTCCAGCGGTTCATAATCACTCCACAGGACCCGTCCGAGTTCCGTGATGTCCGATTCATTGTTGATCTGATAAAACACTTCTTCATTTAATCGTTCGGTGTAGGCACTGAATACAAGGTGACCACCCTGTTCCCCTAAATATTGAACGGTGTCCCCTTCCCCGTCCAGGCGGAGTAACGTCTGAAACGACAAGCGGTCAGCCCCTTGCTGGATTTCCTGGACAATCGTAGCAAGCGAAGCAATCAGCACACTTTCGGAGTGATCAATCGGATCTTCCGGCGAGATGACCCCGCTCTCAAGCGCGTCATAAAATGAAAACTCATCGAGCCGGGCATTGCAGACGATATAATCCGTCTCGTTTAAACTGACGAGGAAAAAATACAGTTCCCGGTAGTTTTCCGTGATGCCGTACAACCGTTCATCGTTGATCGGGTGCTGGGTTTTTGTCGTCACGTCATACAGAAAAGCCGTCGTCGTCTGATCGACATGCAACAGGACCATATAACGGGCGTTCAAGACCCAGTACAGTGTCAAATCACCGAGTAAGTTCCACACAGCGAGCTGCTCGCTTTTCCCCGAGTGCAGATCGATCGCAAGCAGGTGGGTTTCCCCGCCATCATCCCGGTGTTGCTCGTTTAAACAATACACTTTGCCTTGTTTGACGAACGGACGGGTTGGTCCATGATCGCGCAACACGTCCGTCGTCAAATCGATTTGTTCCTGATCTTCCAAATCAAACCGGCTGATATGAAATTGATTTTCGTCGAGTCGGCGTCTGAAATAAACTGACGATGGTGTGACATGTAAGATATCGGAATGATCGGCCGGCAACGCCCGTGCGTCCAAGATTTCCATTGTAGCACCCCTCCCAGATGTTCTATTCTTTCTTTCCCACGAACGGCAGTCGTTGAAACAGGGTCTTCCCGTGCGTCCATCGAAAACGAGTGCTACAATATGGCTAGAAGAGACTTGATGAGGAAGGTGAAATCCGTGCAATCACAAGATTTAAATACGATGATGCTGGAATACGTAAACGATAAGGAAGATTATGACGCGTTTGCGGATAAATTAAAGGTGTTGTTATCCGAACTTTTAGACGCTGCCGGGATCAAATACCATTCGATTGTTGCGCGGACCAAGGAATCGGAAAGCTTGTATCAAAAAGTGTTACGACAACCAAATAAATACCAGTCGCTCCGGGACGTCCATGACTTGACCGGGATCCGGATCGTGACGTATTTTCACGATGATGTCCGGGAAGCGGCGCGGATCATCGAAAATGAGTTTTCGATCGACCGGGATCAATCCGTCGATAAATCGACGTTACTCGATACGACAGAGTTCGGCTATCTGTCGGTCCACTTCGTCGCCGCCCTCAGTGACCAACGACTCGCGCTCAGCGAATACGGCCGTTTCAAGGACCATACAGCCGAGATTCAGATCCGCTCCATCCTTCAACACGCGTGGGCTGAAATCGAACATGATCTCGGTTACAAAAATCCGAACAGCGTGCCGGCGGAAGTGCGGCGCAGTTTCAGCCGGGTCGCCGGTCTGCTTGAAATCGCCGACCAAGAGTTCGTCAACATCAAAAAACAGCTCAAACAATTCGAAGACGAGACCGTCCAACAGATTTTGTCTGATCCCCACCAAGTCCGGATCACGTCCGACAACTTAAATTATTTCATTGATCATTCCGCTGTCATCAATGATCTGGATAAACAATTGGTCACGTCCCAGATGATGCTTGACTCCGATCAACAATTGATCAACGAACTGATCCGAATGTTCCATTATGTCGATATCCGGAACTACGGCGAATTGATCGAAGCCGTTTCCGTCCACAGTCCGCTCGCCTTGAAATGTGCCCAGGTCATGCCGAACCCCTTCCTGCCCCGCCAAGGGATCGGGATTGCCTACATCTGCATGGCGGTGACAATCGCCGGCAACGATCCGCATCGGATCGATTATTTCTTCCGCCGCTTCTATCCTGAACTCCGAAATGTCGAGGAAATCATCAAACAGGTCCAACCGTTAACAAAACAGATGATTCAAGAGAAAAATATTGATTAAACTAAAATTTTTCACTATACTAAATCTCGGAAGAAGAAACTACGGTACAGAAAGAGTGAAACTATGGCCACTACACTAGAAGTAGCAAACCGCGACCAATTGATCGTGGATACAGAAAAGGGTTTACGCATGAATTACCGCGCCATCAAAAAAGACGTCCGAAGCATGTTTACGACGTACTTGACGCGAAATGAATTCTTTATTTTGAAGTCACTTTGCACAAGCAGTCCGCAAATCGCGTCGGCTTTGTCCAATGAATTCCAATTTTCAGCCAGCATGATTACGGCGCTTGCGGATGAATTGACGAAAAAAGGATTGATTTCGCGTGAGCGGAGTGAGCTCGACCGTCGTGTCGTCGAACTTCGGGCCACAGAAGAAGGCATCGAGTTATACGGGAAACTGGAGGCGATGAAGATGGAATATCTGTCTGATGTGTTCGCTGACTTTTCCGATGCCGAACTCGATACGTTCCGGACATTGCTGACAAAACTCGAACAACAGGCTTAATCTTCATTCAACCCTTCAGCCGATCCGGTTGAAGGTTTTTTTGTTCCTATCTCAAAAAAGGAGTGATTCAGTGATGACAGGCACACTCATGACACAGACGGAGCGCTTGACGATCCGTCCATACCAACTGACGGACTATCCGAGTTGGCTCGCGCAATCTGCCGTCCCCTCTTCCGGACAACCGGATGAGACCGTTTTTACAGAAGACTGGTTCAAAACATGGGTCGCAGAACAACAACAGCGGGCGGCAGATGACCTTGGCTATTGCTTCGGTGTGTTCCGAACGACGGACAGGGTCCACCTCGGAACGATTACTTTTTCGACGCTCGCCCGAAAGAGCTTATCGGCGGCAACAATCGGCTTTTCGATCGACGCTCCCTTTGTCCGTCAAGGATATGCCGACGAAGCCGTCGCTGCTGCTTTGTCGCTGGCGTCTGCTCCATTGCAGTATCAGCGGATCGAAGTCCGGATTCCCCTCGATGATTCGGTCGCGGTGCAGTTGGCCCGTCGTCTCGGTCTGCAGGACGACGGCATCCGAAAAGTCTGGTTCCCCGACAACCACACCTGGACGGAGCAACGGATTTTCGTCCGTCTAAAAACGGAAGTGCCGCCGACCGGAACACCTCCTTTTGACTGGACGGAAGTCAGTCGGTTACGGCAGGAAAAACAGTACGCCGTTGCAAAAGATGTCGTCGCGACTTACATCAGGCAAGCACCGGATGATCCGTTCGTCAATTACCAGATGGCTTGGTGCCACGACAGTCTCGGTGAAGAGTCGGCTGCCGTTCCTTATTATGTCAAAGCAATCACCAGTGGCTTAACCCCGCCTTATTTACAACAAGCGTATATCGGACTCGGCAGCACCTACCGGGCGCTTGGACGATACGCGGAGGCGGAACAGACCTTGACTGCAGGACTCGTCCGATTTCCGAACCATCCCGTGCTCCAAACGTTTTATTCGTTGACCTTACATAATCTCGATCGGGCGTCCGAATCGACGGAACTGCTCATCCGGACACTCCTTGACACAACCGCTGACAGAGACATCCTGACCTATGAACGGGCGCTCCGTTTTTATGCAGAGCACCTCGATGAAACATGGGACAGCTGAATACCACAACAAACGTTTCCCTGACGAAGTCGTCTTCATCAAGGAAACGTTTGTTGTAGTGGTTTCATGCATTTTCCGAATTGGAGTAGATGAAGTCTTGGTACCAATCCGGAATCACTTGTTCGAACTGGTGATGAGCCGCCACTATACCGGCAAGGCGTTGTTCCATTTGTTCCGTTTCCAACGGCGCATGTCGCTCGGTCCAGACCACGCTAGAAAAGACCGCCATCGCAAGATAAACACTGTATAGCACCCAAAACGCTTCCGGCACCTCCCCGTCAAAATATCCGTCGAGTTGACCGACGGCAAACGGCACACTCTCCTCGACCTGAAACAATCCCATCTTGACGAAATCATGCCAAGGATCCCCAAAATCATGATTCGAAAAATCAATCAATCCGACGAACCGACCCTCATCCGCAATCAGATTACCGAGGTGCAGGTCATCGTGCTGGAACCGGTTCGGTCGACCGTCCAGCAACTCGACATGGCGGTCGATGAAGGAAAGAAGGGGCTGATCGTTTTGGATTCTGATCCGACCTTGCCGGTACTGATCGACGTACCGCTGATGTTTGGCGAGACAACGGTTCGCCCAAGGTTCAAGCGCTGACGGCGCAGCGTAGGTATGCAGTCGCTTCAACTGCTGCCCTACTTCAAGTCCCAGACGATACTCCGACTCCTGCCCCAAAGGGAACAGTTGCCGGACCGTCATTCCCTCCAGATAGCGGTACCGGTTGCAGCACCAAGACATACCCGGTATCACGATGAGGTCGAGCGGTTCCGGCACTGCCAAACCGTCCTGATGCATCTGTTGCAGGAGGCGGAATTCAAGTCGTTTTCGCTCCACGTCCCGTAACGGATTGATGTGGAAAATCGACGTTCCTGTTTCGTCCTGCGCTGTATATTTGGGATCATTACCATACCGGGTCGAAAGGCGCCGCCAACACGTAAAATCTTTTAAAGCCGGTTGTTGTTGTAAGCTGTCTAAAATCGAATCCATCAGTACCTCCTTTTGAAACAGTCAAAAACAGCAGGGAGTCTCCCTGCTGTTACGATTCGGACGGTTGTCCCGGAATATAGGCGGAAATGATGCCGAGCAGATCGGCATAAGCTTGTTCAAAGTCAATGTTTTCAATCATGTAGTCGTAATGATCACGCTCTTTCCACGCATCGGCATAATCGATGAGCCGGGCTTCGAACTCCGGCGTATCACCCCGCATCAACAGACGTTCTTTCATCAAGTCCGGCGGAACGGAGACGAAAATCGTAATCACTTGATCGGCAAACATCGTTTTAAAGGCGGTCGCCCCTTTGGGATCGATATCCTTGATGACGATTCCATCGGACGCCAGCACATCTTCATACGCTTGGCGCGGTGTTCCGTACCAGGCGCGATGAACGTGCGCGTACTCGATGAAACCATTGTCTTGAATCAATTGTTGGAACGTCTTGACGTCGACGAAATGATAACTCTCCCCATCCTGTTCCGTCGGACGTTTCGGCCGTGTCGTGACGGACGGGATAAAGCGGACACGTTCATATTCATGGCGTAACCGTTTAATCAAGGAAGACTTTCCGCTGCCCGATCCACCAATCAACAGAATGATTTTACCTGACATCGTCATCCTCCTTTTGTTGTCGTAGTGTCATAAAATAACTTGAAAAACGCAGCGCAAACTGTTCCAGTTCACTGTCTTCGACAATCCCGTAAATCGGACGCACGACGACGAGGTACCGGTCGTACGTCACGATTCGCGAGACGTCGTTTCGGGTCATCTGGACGTTGCTCTCGGGATAACTCGAAACATAATACCAATCGACCGCGATCCGGGTCGGGGTTTGACTGGCATAGATCCACGTCTCGTTTGAGCGGTCATGCTTGATCGTGCTCGTCAAGGCAAAGCGTTGTACCATCTTTAATTCGGTTTTTGCGTCACGCAGTCCTGCCTGAAAATCATCCGGTTTCGTCACCGACTCCTCGACCTGTTTTGGTTTCGGCGCCGGCAGGCTGGCAAAACCAATCTGCAGACCGATGACGAGCGCCGTGATTGACGCTAGTATGATTAACATATGCTCCTTGCGCATGACGCTTCCTCCTTAGTGGATGGACAAGCTCGCCTTAAACGTTTTGGGATCATTGACGATGACGGCATCAACACCAAGCGCCATCATCTGTTTGACATCAGCCGCGGTTTTCGGCGTATAGACGCGGACTTCGATTCCCGCCTGATGCGCAAGGATGACGTCGTCTCGCGTGACGCGGCGGTAATCCGGGTGAATCGCCTTTGCCCCGAGTTGTTTTGCCTGTTGTTCCGGATGGTACAGCGGATAAGGAAACAGAATTGCTGTTTCAATCGCCGGATCAAGCTCGCGGACCGTCGCGACCGAATAATGATTAAACGAACTGAAAATCAATCGGTCGCTTGTGATGCCATGGGCACGACACCGTTCGAGTGTATAGGCTTCAAGGCCCGGATAACGGATCGTATCCGTCTTCAGCTCGATATTCAGGATCACGCTTGTCGGAGCGAGTAACGCCAAGACTTCGTCGAGTGTCGGAATCGTCGTCCGGACGGGTCCGCTACTTCCTTTGAAGCGCGCACCGGCGTTCAGCTGTTTCAGTTCCGCGAGCGTCAGATCGACAACGCGTCCCGTTCCGTCGGTCGTCCGGTTGACCGTCTCATCATGAATGATGACACCGACACCATCCCGTGAAAAGTGGACATCAAATTCGATCCCGTCCACGAACGGAATCGCCGCTTCGATGGCTTCCAGCGTATTTTCAGGGAACTGATCACTTGCTCCCCGATGGGCAAACCAACGCATCATAATGCCTCGACGACCCGCGTGTACTTCGCTGTCAAATAGTTGATCAACGGTTGGACGGAAATCGATTGTCCGGTCGCCGCTTGAATCAGTTCCGCCGGTGTCTTCGCTTTTCCGTGCTGATGGATGTGTTCATTGAGCCATCCTTTAATCGGTTGCAGCGTTCCGTCCGCAATCAATTGATCGACATCGGCCACGTCACGACGTAATGCTTCGTTCAGCTGCGCACTGTAGACGAGTCCGAGGGCATAACTCGGGAAGTAACCAAATGATCCGCCCGACCAGTGGACGTCTTGCAGGACACCTTTTGCGTTTGAAGGGACATCGACCCCAAGATACTCTTTATAGAGACGGTTCCATTCAACCGGCAAGTCTTTGACTTCGAGCTCACCCGTAATCAATCGTTTTTCGAGTTCGTAGCGGATGATGATGTGGAGCGCATACGTCAACTCGTCCGCCTCAATCCGGATCAAGGACGGTTTGACTTCATTAACAGCCGCATAAAATGTCTCAAACGGAACGTCTGCTAACGAAGGAATCGCTTGTTGCAGCCCCTGGTAACGTGCTGCGAGGAACCCTTGGTTTCGACCGATGAAGTTTTCGAAGAACAGTGACTGCGATTCATGAATCCCCATCGACGCGCCTTCCCCCAGTCCAAGCGCATCGAGTTCCGGTGCGATGCCTTGTTCATAGGTCGCGTGTCCCGCTTCATGCATCGTCCCGAACACGGAATTGCGGTAATCATTTTCATCGTACTTCGTCGTGACACGGGCATCCTTCCGGTTGATGGTCGTTTGGAACGGATGAACCGTCTCATCGAGGCGTCCGGCCGTGAAATCATAGCCGATATCGTTTAACCAATCGTGATTCAGTCGAATCTGTGTCTCGCGGTCGGCTGACCAGTCAAGCGTCGGGAACGTTTTCCCGTCCAGTTCTTTTAACAGGGTGATGATCGCTTGACGAAGTTCAGCGAACAACGGATCAAGTTCCGCGACCTTCATTCCCGGCTCATAATCGTGCAGCAACGCATCGTACGGATGGTTCTCATAACCCCAATATTCGACAAACTTACGTTCCATCGCAACAATCTTTTCCAAGTACGGAGCAAACAGGTCCCAATCATCCGCATCCTTTGCTTTTTCCCAGACACTTTCCGCTTCCGAAATCAAGGTGATAAACGTCTGATATTCCGCCTCCGGAATCTTCGAGTCCCGATCGTATGCTTGTTTCGCCTTTGCGTACGAGACCGCTTCCACTCCAGTCAGCTTCTCTTGTCCCATGGCTTCGAGCAACGTTTGATACGCTGTCCCCGTCCGGCGGCGGAAACTTTCCGTCGATAAGAATCCAATTGATTTCGAACGGTTGTCGGCCGATTGTTCCGGCATGTATGTCCGCATGTCCCAATAAAGTAAAGCGACGGCTTCGTCATAGGCACGAAGCGCCTCAAAATGGTCACGCCATTGTTGTAAAGTAGTCATAAAAATGCCCCCTTGAGCTAAGTATTTGCTGTACGTTTTCAGCATATCACAAAATGTTCAAAACTTTCACACAGGAGTCGTTTTATGAAACCTTCTCACACCAAACAGCGTATAATTAAAAGAAGAGAAAGGAAGTGGCATGTGTGAAGACAGATTCCGAACTGGCTTTTGCGATCCATCTGACAGAGATACAAGATGGCTATACGGTCTCCTCTTATCCGGATGAACTGGAGTGGATCGGGACGGGGCGAAGTGCGTTTGTATTTCGGATCGTCGGAACGGACCGGGTCATCAAAAAGTTTTTCCCGTCGCATCGGCATCTTGCAGCAATCGAAGGATCGATTTATGAACAATTAAGCCCTTTTACGACGTATGCCAAACAATACGAGTATGGCGCGGATTATCTTGTCATCGAATACATCGAAGGGCAAACGTTGTTCGAATGTTTGATCAGCGGCACGCTCATTACAGACGATGTCATCCAGACCGTCGATCAGGCTTTAGCAGAAGCACGATCGGTCGGCTTGAATCCATCCGACATTCACTTACGCAACATCTTATTGACGCCGACCGGTACCCGAATCATCGATGTCGCGCGATTCCGACAAACGGATCCGTGTACACAATGGGACGACTTAAAACGGGCCTATCAGTACTTTTATGCGAAACCATTTTTCCCAAAACGATTTTCTGAGTCCTTCTTGAACACGATCGCAGACGTCTACAAGGGACGCTTGTTTGAATCGATGCGAAAGACGGGGTAAACCAGAACGACCGACAATCGAGTGACTGTCGGTCGTTGTTTCTACATATAACTTCAATATTTTAACTAAAATGGAGTGATATTCAAATGAAGCGTTGGCAAAAAATTGGGCTGTGGATGGGTGGTTCTCTACTCACCTTATTGATCGTCTTACCGTTGCTGTCGCCGGTCATCTTTTCGAACGATACAGAGCGCGGAGCGATTCGCCATTATCTGTACGAACAAGGGCATCCATATCAGAGTTACAGCGCCCTTCTCGACAGAAGAATGATCGATCCGGAGTACGGGCGCATGTACGACGTCATCTGGTACGATCATGACAGTGAGACGGGGATGACCCCAACCATTTGTTATAGCAAAAAACAAGATCATCACTATACGGTCAGTTGCGGAACGGGTCCCTGATGGATCCGTTTTTTTATCGGCAGAAGCGTTTTTGTGCTGTTTCCCTGTTATTCAGAGTGACGGATTCAGCAAATGAAGATTACCCGTCGTTACGCTTTGTACATTTAAGCATAAATTACGGGAGTTGAAATAAAATTAACGGACTCGTTTAGGTCGGCAGATGGCGGCGAGCAACGTCAATAAGAGGATCACACGTTTTTTCTTGAACGTTCTTTTCATCACGCTTTCCTCCTTATAAAATCGCATTGGCAATCAACAGATCGATTTTTCGAACGTCAACCTTTTTATTGAGATTGATCTTAATCGTTCCGGCCCGGGTGAACAGTTGAACTTCGGAGTTGATGTCAAACATCCCGCCGGCGTTTTCCGTCGAATACATGTTGATTGACTTATAGGGAATCGAGTAGACTTCGACCTTTTTTCCCGTCAGTCCTTGCGCGTCCCGAATGATCAACCGGTGGGTCGTGAAGACGGCGACGTCACGGATCGTCTTGTAGGCGGACAATGCCTGTTCGCCTTGAATCAATAATCCTTGCACGTCATGCGGGATGTCACACTCAGAGACGAAGGTCCACGCGAGTTGACTCAGTGGATTGCTCATCACAAATCGCCTGCTTTCTGTTTTTGATTCTCTTGCTTTGTCTTAGGATATCACACTCCGCCCTTCACCCGGGAGGCGTCATCCCCGATAATGGAAACGAAACAAGACCATTCCGGCGATGAGCGCGACGTGCGTATCGGGTTTGGAAACATCAAACGTCAAAAGATTCCGTTTCCGTTTACTCGTGGCGATCGTTGCGCCTTGCTGCAACACCTCTACGCGCCGCGATAACTTGGATGACCGGATCTGATACTGTTCCGTTCGGTAAGTCATCTGCAACACTTCGCTGAAGGCGGCCGCATGACGGAGCGTATTATCCGTTTTGATTTCACCGACAGTCGCTCCCCCCTCCTCGATCCACCATTCCGTCTGATTGCTCCACAACCGTTGATTCGGTTTCTCGACTAGCTCCAGTTGTTGGTTTGACACGTCGAACACCAAATTCAGAAAAAACCCTTCCACCTTCGGAAAAGCAATGAACCAGCGGTGCCATGGTTTATGGAACGCCCGCCGGTACGTACCGAACGAAACATCCGCCCGATAGATCTGTTTTACCCCTGTCGATAATCGTTCACCGAGGCGTGAAGCGTATCCGGCGTCTAAGCCGCAAAAGGTCCCGTCCCGCTTTTGTTGGATCCGTTCGATCCACCCCGCTCCAGAGGCGGCGGGCAGAAGCAACGATAGACTCGCCCACTCCGTGATGTCGAAGATCCCAAAATACAACCCGCGCGCCGTCAACCCGACGACCCCCAACAAAAATAATCCGATACAATATATCATGTCCTACTTTCCTTTCATGATCATTTCTGATTTCACAACTTCCATTTATATGCTAATTAAACACGATTAAATTGGCAATCATTTTCCTTATCTATTCCGTCGAAAAAGTTTTTTACATCCATTTTTTAGTTGATACAGCAGGGATTTTTGACTGCTTTTCGAATACTAGATAAGAGATACGGTCATCACTATTTTTTACTTTCGTTTGGAGGTTAATTCATGTTATTCCTGTTGCTCGTCAAAGCGTCTCACCGGTCGGAAGCCGATTTACTTCCGGATCTATCGCTCCAAGAGGCGATGGCGGCCTTTAATCAGGAGTTGGTTTCCTGTTGATTGATGTGTCGTCAAAAGAGGAAGCGATCGCCTGGGCCAAACGTATGCCGGATCCGCAAGGTCACGGCGAAGGACAAATCGAATTACGTCAAGTATTTGAATAAAGGAGAATTGATGCATGCTCAGCTACAAAAACAGTACACAAGTCATCCAAGACAGCCAGACGAACATTGCCATTCTTTCGGTCGGTGCGACGGAACAGTTCGGACCGTATTTGCCGATGCATCTTGATACATTGATTGCCGAGCGGTATGCGACCGTTTTCGGCGAACGCTTAAACGCCTATGTTTTGCCGACCCTGCCGTTTAATACCTCCGAAGAACATGCCAATCAAGCGGGAACCGTCACCGTCAGTCCGACGGTGTTATCGGCGATGCTAGAAGAAATCATCGTCAATCTGTTCCGTCAAGGGTTTAATCAATTTGTCCTTTGCAACGGACACGGAGGTGCCTACTGGGAATCGGCGTTCGTCAAACAGATCAACTTCAAGTATCCGGAACTCGTCGATTTAAAACCGATGGGGGGAGACGTTCCGCTGTCGCATTACCCGGTCGCTGATTATGTTTTTTGGGATCAACTGACAACGGACGGCTGTTGGGGTCATTTTGAACCCGGCGTCTATTCACCGGACGAACTGGCAAGAATCGGGGAAACGTTCTGGACGACCTTCATCGACAAGCGGGCGGAACACCTGGAAGACACACTGACAACTGCCGTCCGTCTGAGAAACCTGCCGGTGAGAAAAGAGGAGCCACGATGAAGGAAACGATTCGCACGCAGGACGATATCCTGAACATGCTGGATGCTTTACTGCGGGAACCGACCGCGTTTTGGGATAACTTTTATGAAGACCGGACGAAACGGATTCCCTTTTTCGTCGATAAACCGGATGAGAATCTTGTCGCTTACGTGGAACAAACACAACTTCCGCTGACGCGTGTCCTCGAACTCGGAAGTGGTCCCGGACGCAATGCCTTGTATCTGGCCGAACGTGGAAGTCAGGTCGACGCGATTGACCTTGCTCAGACATCGATTGATTGGGCAAATGAACGGGCAAACGAGCGCCAACTTGATGTCCGGTTCCGGCAAGGAAACTTGTTTGAACTCTCGATTGAAGACGGTGCTTACGACTTCGTCTACGACTCCGGCTGTTTCCATCATATCGCCCCGCACCGGCGACACGATTATATCCGCATCGTCACCGATGCGTTACGACCGGGCGGTTGCTTTGCCTTAACCTGCTTCGTCGAGGGCGGACAGTACGGCGGGTCCGACATGACGGACTGGGACGTTTACCGTCAACGCAGTCTGCAGGGTGGTCTTGGCTTCACGGAAGACAAACTCCGCTCGATTTTCGATACGTTCGACGTCCTGGAAATCCGGTTGATGCAGGAAGCTGCCCCGACCGATCCGGTCTTCGGGCTCTCCGGACTGTGGACAGCGCTTTTCCAAAAGAGATGACTCAATCCAACACAACCGGTGTCCCCTTGCATTCAAAGGAGGCACCGGTTGTGTCGTGTTGAAACTAGATCATCTCATTTCAAGAGCGGAGCAAGACTCAGCTTTAGGATGTCCCGTAAATCGGAGACGATATAATCAGCTTCTGCCAGTTCCGTTTCATTCGAAAAATCAAAACGGCAGCCGATGGCCGGTAATTGATTGGCCCGTGCCGCCATAAAGTCAGAAATCCGGTCTCCGACGACCGTCGCTTGCGTCAACTGATGGTTTGACAAGATGTGCCGTACCAAATCACTTTTCTGTAACGACGCCACGTCTTCGATGCTGTAGACACCGTCTAACCACCGATCCAGTTCATAATACGTAACGATCGCAGCTAAATAGTTGTTCCAGCCGTTGCTTGCGACGTACAAAGGATGGTCCGCTGCTTTTAAAGCCATAAGTGTCGCTTCGGCACCCGGATACAACGCACCGTGCCCTTGTTCAATATGGGTGATCAGCGCACCTTGAAAGATTTGATCAACAACAGTCCGTTCGTCATCCGTATGCGTCGGCAACAGCGTCCGCCAGACTTCCGGCAACGGTACTCCCATGATCGATTGATATTTCGCAAGCGGGGTCTCTCCGCTCCAGCGTCCCTGCTCACGCAAGAACGTGAACGCGTCGTCCAAGGCATAGCCAAGAATACGATTCGTTTGAAATAACGTCCCGTCCATATCAAATATGTACGCCTGTTTCATGTTTCCAACCTCCTTGATGGTTCAGATCATTCAGATCACGAATCGCCCAGTAAGGCATGATGCGCATAAGCAAGCGTACCGGGCACAAGATCCAAAAACAAATCATCCCAGTAAATCCCGTTCGCATCCCGTCCGTGACGAAGACAAATATCGACATATGTTTGAACGATTTTTCCGTGTTCATCAAACATCGTCGTGACGACATGTTTTTTTCCGCTCGGAAACTGTTGCAGCCAGGAATAGCCGTCGCCAACAAGCTGAATCACCTGTTCTGAATACCGAACATGCAACGGGTGCGTCACCTGAATCATATCAAGCCGTGTTACATACCCGGTGAATGATTCCGTCTCCATGTACAGCTCCCGGTAATTTCGTTCAATCATCCGCTTCCATGACGAGCGCGCTGCGTATTTCCGTTTCAGCACGTTGAACCACCTCTTTTTTTCATCATAGCATTTGGAAACGGATGGATTCTATTACATTTTGTAAAAAAATCCCTCTTTTTTCTGGACGCCCTTCTTTTCATCACGGTACAATGACACACATAGACGGACTTACATGGGAGGCGTTGTTATGTCATATTCACCCCGGCTCGCACTCATTACCGGTGCGAGCCATCCCGATGATATCGGCACGGCGGTTTGCCGAAAGCTCGCGGCTCAAGGGATGACGATTTGTTTTACATACTGGAAAGCCGATCCTTCCTGGATCAAGACGTTTCAAGCAGAGCTGGCGGCAAACGGTACCCAAAGCGAGGCGTTCGAAATCGACCTGTCGGCACCGGATGCGACAGAACGTGTTTTCACCCATACGCTCTCAACAGTCGGTACGCCGTCCGTGCTGATCAACAATGCCGCTCACTCGACGCAGACCGATCTGGCTTCCTTGGACATTGCAGCACTCGATGCCCACTACTCCGTCAACATCCGGAGCACGCTGCTGTTATCGGTCCTGTTTGCCCGTCAGTTCGAGCAAGCCGGTTTACAGAATGGTCGCATCGTCAATATGACGTCCGGACAGGATCTCGGTCCGATGCCGGATGAACTCGCGTATGCAGCGACAAAAGGGGCGATTTCAGCGTTTACGACTTCGTTTTCGCTCGCTGTCGCGCCGCTTGGGATTACCGTCAACGCGCTCAATCCCGGACCAACCGATTCGACGTGGATGACGGATGACGTCCGGACGCAGCTCCAATCGCAGTTTCCGTTCGGACGGATCGGTACACCGAGTGATGCCGCGCGGACCATTGCCTTCCTCGTCAGTGAAGACGCCGCCTGGATCACAGGACAGATCATTCATGCAGAGGGTGGATTCATCCGGTAATGGAGGAGCGACCGAACATGAGTATTCAACAACTTACCGATGTCCTGTCACCACATACGATCCACCTCAATCCAGCTGAATGATTGGGACGTGATCGCGAACAAGGATGCTGTTCCGTCCTGTGCAAATACTGGTTACATCAAAG
The DNA here is from genome assembly GCF_043359615.1 of Exiguobacterium sp. S22-S28. Lineage (NCBI taxonomy): Bacteria > Bacillati > Bacillota > Bacilli > Caryophanales > Exiguobacterium > Exiguobacterium sp. S22-S28. The sequence continues at coordinate 117,126 of NZ_JBHFFC010000025.1, forward strand.
CCAATCTTACAGATCTTGAAGGAGGTCTCCACATGGGGTATATCTCAGAATTACGCAAGACCATCGGGAGTCGTCCGATCATCAGCGTCGGTGCGACGGTCCTCGTAACGAACGATCAACAGGAAGTCTTGTTCCAACACCGGTCCGATACACACGACTGGGGACTGCCGGGCGGATCGATGGAACTCGGCGAAACACTCGAAGAAGTCGCCATCCGTGAACTGCAGGAGGAGACTGGTCTACAGACGACTCAACTGGAACTGATCGGCGTCTTTTCCGGTCCCCGCTTTTACTTCCAGTATCCGAACGGGGATGAAACATACAGCGTCATTCATCTCTATCATGCAAAAGACGTCACGGGGACGCTTGCGATGCTCGACGGGGAAAGTCTGAATCTGAGCTACTTCAGCCAAGCGACACTTCCCGAGGCAATCGAACGCCGGGCCAACGAGTTGCTTAAACAACTGGGAGACCGGTTATGGAATTTGGATAGTTCCTTTTCGCCTCTGTCCCTGAAATGACCACAAAAAGATCAATTTAAAAAAGACTTACAACCGGTCAGGGACCAGATGTAAGTCTTTTTTATGTTTCCTATTTCTTCAGAAAACGAATCTGGACACTTGCGGGAGCAAACAGCGATTGAATGTCCTCAAAATCGGTGATTTTTCCGATTCGTGTATATTCAGCCACCGGTTCGACCGCTTCATAAAAAATTACGAAACATCTCATCGATAAAGGTATTCTCGATTTTGGTCTCGTAGTTGAAGCGTTTGACGTCCGGGACTCGATTTCAATGCAAGCCGCATCGTCGGAACTTATAACTTACTGTTTAATGCGTCACTTTTGGTCAAAGAAGGACTTGGTCACGCTTTATGCCTGGAGCACATCATCAATACAACAGGCAGTGAACTGATTTTTGTGCCACTCCTGCCGAACGTCACCTCAAACACGTTTTTGATTTGGAAAAAAGAAGCCTTCCTGTCACGTCCGGCGAAAAAATTATTGGAGTGGATAAACGATCAACCCCAATAAAAAAGGGGACCGATGCATGAGTCGCCCCATCAATCGGTCCACCTTTCAGCAATTTGCTGGAGTGTGTTTTTAGTTTTTGGGTTCTCGTCCCGTCTGTTGACGGATTCATGAGAACGTCTTTTGATCCAGGAAGCACGGGTAGTTCGCTCCCGCCAACGGATAGACAAAGATGATTTCCCCGTTGGCTTCATCGATTTGTTGTGTATTCTGAAAGCCATTTTTTTCATAAAACAAACACGCAGACCTGTTCTTTGGATGAACACTGAGAACAATCTCATCCACATCATACTGTTTGGTAATGTACTGAATCGCTTGTTTCAGGAAAAGCTTGCCGTATCCTTTTCCTTGAAAGCGCCATTCCACCATAAAACGATCTAACCAAATATACCGTTCCTGTTCGTTCGCCGCTCCAATCATCATAAATCCGATTGGACGATCCGCTTCACATAAGGCCAGACACGACCATTCGTGTACGAGATCTTGCCTGGCTTCTTGTAGGGACTGTTGATTGGTCTCGATAAAATCACGTTGAGTCGGAGCAACTTCCAATGCCAGAACCGCTTGTCGATTGCCGGCGTTGATCGGCTGAATACTAAGTGTCTTGATCACATCCGCCCCCTCTTTCTTTCCCGATTAAGAAAAACCGGTACTGATTCTGCCTGACGTGTACAGGCGAGGAGATCGCTTCACTTTCCCTTCCGCACAACACGTGTACCGGCAAATTCATCCTCCGGTAACACCGATCCGTCCTGCAGATAGATTTTACGGTTTTTCCATGTTTTGATCGGGGCAATCGTTTCCCGGTAAGCAATCCGTTTCGCAATCTGTTTGACAGCGAGCGGTTGTCCGTTATCGCTGACGAGTTGAATCTGAAACAGTCGTTGCCCGATGGTTTGCCGGCTTCCTGTCGCGAGTTGTGTCGTCTCGATCAGGAAATTGACGGCCGGTTCCGTAATCAGTGAATGAACCGCCTTATTTTTGACGCGTTTCAACACGGTTTCCTCGAGCACACCGGCAACCACTCCTTGGACAAGTAAATCAACGATTCCTGCCCCGATCCGACGTTTTAATAATCCGTCCATCCTCAGTTCCTCCTTTTTTCACTTCAACTGGTAGAGCTGTTTGTATTTTCTTCGTGCCACAACCAAAAAAACCTTCTTTGAGACGGATGACTCCGATCAAAAAAGGGTAACTCGTCACGCATACAGCAGGACGATACTGCTCAAACCGAACAGACAACCCGTGTACAGGACAGCTGCCATTCGTTTACTGGATCCCGGGATGTCCCGACGGACGAACAGCCGCCCGTACTTCACGGTCAAAACGAGTCCGATGATGAGTGCCGCAAGCGCGATGTTCGACATATCAAGCACGATCAAAAACCAATACAACATTTTTCCCACCCTCTTCAGTCGATTTTTTATATGGGTTCCTTGTCAGTCCAGCCACGCGGTGTTCCTAGAGGCAACAAACAAATCCTCTCTCATTCCGTTGTACCGTGGATTTTATCCGTCTTTGCTCATTCAACTTTCCGCTTTGATCATTTGATCGTTGACCATTGTTCGTTATCCGTTGAGCTGTCAGCGTTGAACTTTCACTTGAGGTTCCATTCAGAACCGCTGTGAGGTGCATCGCGCCGACGTTTTGTTATCGCACAAAACAAGCGTGTTTGGTCGCAGGATCATCGGACAAACAAGGAATTTTTTCATCAGGCGAAGATTTTCGTGACTGTATTACTTTCTGAGAGTGTGAAATCGACTTCCGCCTCAAACGTGTCAATCGTCTCGTCGAGCTCAGCGATTACTTGACGTAACTGTGACGGATCAATCAAGTTTGGTTCCAAGCGTTCAAGGAACAAACGCCGTGACTTTTCGATTTCCTCGGCATTGCCCTTCTCGCGTGAACCATACGTCGCCTCGATATGGCTGTCAGCCCGACGCGTGATATCTTGACGTTCTTCCTCGATCGTCTGCTCGACCTGCCGGAGTTGCGTCTGTAATGTCTGCAACAATTGACGGTCATAGACCAGACCGGCATCCCGTCGGTCGATGGCTTCGGCGACGGTCATCTCGCGCCCGGCAATCCGGACGACCGTTACAGCGTTCGACGCCGTGATGGCCGACTTGATCCGGTTCCGTCGTTCCATCAAGTCCCGAATCGACTGGAGATTGGCTTTGGCTTCTTCGGCAAATGTCACGACCGACGGATAACCTGCCGGAGCCTGACTGCCGGTATGAACACCGATGAATGGTTTTGTCTGTGCTTTTTGAATTCGTTTGTCTAAATTTTTTAATTCCACTAATCCACGATGAATCGACATTTCGATGCGTTCGATGTCTGCCACTTCCTCTTCTTGTTCAGTCTTTTGTCTAGAATAGCATATCCTGATTGGTAAACAGGTTACTTTCCAAAAGTACACACCTTACAAAATTGTCATATTTTTGGTCATCAAGACGTCGCGCTTGTCGAGGCGTCAAAAGCTATTCCCGTTCCGGACGGGATTTCGGCTAAACTTGCCGTACTGAACATCTTGTCGTGTGACGCCGCGAAGGGCGTACGGAAATTAGCACCCCTGCCGACAGATTCTGTACTCGTGACCGGGATGGGGGTCATGGGGTTATTAACTGTTTTTTATCTCCGCTACTATTATCAGGTCGAACGCATTATTGTTTCTGAACCGGATCCCGTCCGGGCAGCCCTCGCTTTACGACTTGGCGCGACGGCTTTGTTTCAGCCCGACGATCCACTTTCCAACACGTTTACGCATGCATTCGAATGCTCGGCCCGTCAGGACGCTCTTGCTCTGTTACAAGAGGCATTGGTTCCTCACGGCCAGCTCTGTATCTTGTCGGACGGGAATCACGAGATGTTATCGTTGACGTCGGCTTTTTACGAAAAGGAATTGCGGATTGTCGGCTCGAGTGACGGGTGGGATTACCGCACTCATGCTGCGTGGTTTTTTGAGACGGCACCGCACGTTCCGCAGCTCGAGCAACTGTATGAACAAACGGTCGCTTCCCGCGATCTAGTCGCATGTTTCGAGCGCTTGCTGACATACGCGCATCCGTTAAAAGTCTTCGTCACCTATCCACTCGTTGATTAACGCTGCACCCGACTCACCGTCCGCACTTCCAAACCGTTTGGATCCTGCTCGTGTCTTGCATGCTCACCGGAAAACGTCACGTCAACCAAACGTGTCTGCTCGGCTGCTGACGTCGTGATTTCCGGAACCGGTCGCTCGAGTAACTGGTGTAACATCGCTGCAAGATCCGGTTTGGATGTTGCAATCTCGAGCTGCAGAAGTTGATCCCCCGATCGTGATTCAATCGCATCCAGATGCGTCTGCAATTCAATCCGAAAGCCGTAAGGCGTCTGAATAAACGTTCGGCGTTCGTTCGCCTGGACCGTCCACCCCAACGTTTCCGCCCGTTGAAGTGTCGCCAGCCGCTCGGCTTTTGTCATCCAAAAGCCGATGTGGTCGAAGGTGACTTTTTTTCCGTACCCAAACGTAATGTTGATTGCTCCCCGTTTCATCTCAATGATCCGAAACAGAATCTTTTCATGCCTGAAATCGTCCCAGTCAAGTGGCGGGTCAAACGACATGAACGTTCCGTCCTGTTTTCCAATTCGTTGCGTCACGCGAAAACCAAGCTTTTGATAAAACCGTTCCGTCTCTTCGACGAACGGCGTCCACAGATGGTAATGAAATAACATTGACTTCTCTCCTTATCGTGTCAGGTCGTCGAGTGTCGTCACTTCGACCAGACCGCTGTCTGTTAATAATTGCTGTAGTAGATGCACATGGGCCAATCCGTAAATCACGACAATCCGTTCGTCCGATGATTCGACGAGTGCGAGGATGTTTTTAAAAATCATCAGATTCCGGAAATACCAATACCGGGCAACCCAATGCATGCCCGTCTCCCCGAGTCGAGCGAGTTCCAAATAGGTCTGATGCATACCCCGTGTCGTGTCTGGTTGATTGATTTTCTGAAAGAAGGTCAAAAAATCGAGCCGCATGATGTCCTGATTCAGTTGTTTCATTCGCACGGTTTCCTGCGAGATGATCTGATGAAATCCAACCGGTTCTTCCTGTTCGAGTTGACTGAGGTTTGGCACTCCCTCGATTGACTGATTCCAATCGACGCCGTTTACCTGAGGCAACTTCGCTTGACAGGCCAACCGGAATCCGATTTGATGTTGCTCATCGGCTGTCAGTTCAAAAGCTCCTTTTTGATAGGCGGCATAGTCTTGATTGAGTTGTGCTTGTCGGTCCGCTGTCGTCTCGAGCGCCACTTTCGTTGGTCGAAACGTCAACATTACGTCGATCAGTATCTGGATTTGCTGTTGACGCTCTGCATCCGACACTGCAATCTGCGCCGGATGCAACAGATCACCGTTGTCCGGACGATCTAAGTGCATCGTCCCGACAATCAAAATGCTAGGGCATGGTTTCATGTCTTTTCTCCTATCCCACTAATGATTCCCATTTTACAAGAGATTGTCATCTATTTCCATTGAGCTGGACGAAGGAATCGACAAAAAAAGACCGATCTTCGAAAAGATCCGCCTTTTAGACCATCATTTGTTTAACGAGTAACGTTTTGCCGCTGACTTCGCGCGGAATTTCTTGAACTGCCCGAAGCGACACCTCCATGTCCGCGCCCAGTAAGATTTTCAAAAAAAGTAGAGTTGCTGCTCGTGTTCCGACGAAAACCGTATCCAATCCGGAATGTAACAAACGTGATATCCTATTCAACGCTGTTCGGCAATACTTTAACGAGACTTAACAGCTGGCTTTCCAATACTCTTTGACCGTCTGGTTTTCAGAGGAAATCTGCTTTTTTCGGCATTTTTCTGATTAAGGGGAGTCCGCCATCAATTGCTTGATCAGCAATGTCTTGCCACTGATTTCTTTTGGGATTTCCGGAACTGCTCGCAAAAGGACTTCCATTTGTCCCCCAAACAACCGCTTCAAGACAAAATAAAGCTCTTTTTCATGTTCTTCTTTAAAACAGCGTTCGTCCGGTACATACAGCATGACGACTTCCTTTTCATCTGCTTGGATGTATTGAACACGTTCGATGCAGTTCGGAAAGGCGCGAACGATGCCGGCAAGTTCGCCTTCAAAAATACGATGACCGTCCTTCAATTGGATAAAACTGCGGCCCCTTCCATCAATCGATGCGATGATCGGACCCGCATGGCCGCACTGGCATGTCTCTTCGCTCAGTGTCATCCGGTCGCCAACACGGTAGCGAACGAGAGGAGTCCCGTGCGTATCAAAACTTGTCACAAGAATCTGTCCATCTGCTTCCACTTCAATGATGCCCATTTCGTAATGCAGATGTTTTTTTCCGAAGCGACATTCAGCGACGATCGGTGCCCCTTCGGATGAGGCATATTGATCAAAAATCGGAGCATGAAACACTTCTTCAATCAATTTTCGTTCTTCGGCCGTCATCATCTCTGCCGTCGGAAAAATTGCTTTTGGTCGGAACGTGCAGGGGATGCCATATTTTTTCGCATGCCGGGCGACTTCAATCATACCGGACGGTAATCCATCAATCGATTCTGGGTCAAACCGGTTCAATTGTTCGATGTAAGAAGCGACCGTCTGCGGATTGATGTTTTTGATCGTAAACAGCATTTGATTGATCGTTTTGTTCATCCGCCAATAGACCGGTGATTTTTGATTCGTTGCCGCAAGCACTTGACCGGTAAAGCTGGCCCGGCGCATCCCGCGCTCAATGCCATGCGTCCATTTGAAGTAATCCAGGTGCGCCATCCGGACTTGCATGTCGTCTTTTGTGTAATGGACTTGAATCGACTTTCCGGTCGTCCCTCCCGTTTTCCCGAGAATCGGTGCCCGGACTTTGGCGTGGATATCTGCATTGCGTGTCCGTAACAGTTCTTTGCTTAATACAGGAATTTGCTTCAACTCTTCAAGTTGTTGAAATGGTAAGGAAATCCGCGCTCCGTCGAAAAGTTCTTTATAATAAGTGCTGTAGTCGTAACAAAACGTCAGAAATTGATTCAGACGGTTCAATTGTTCTTTTTCAGCGTTGACGCGAAATTGTTCTTTCTCCTTTAATTCTTGAAAACGTTTTTGATACACGCTCCCATATCGTTCTTGGTACAAAACGCGCCCATATATCGTCGTCAAGATGTTTTGAATGAAAATCGGCGAATGAAAATAAATTGATTGTTTGAGTTGCATACGTTCACTCCTCTCCCGTCTCATCGTAGATTTCAGACGATAGTCGTCATACTTTTCCTGTTACTTACATCTTATTTCCAGTTGGATTTCCGTTCAATCAAATCTTAATAAACAAGCTTAGCTTTTATTCGGATACCGTTTTATGATAATAAACTGGTGTCACAAACATCTTTTAGCGTTTCTTCTTTTGTTTTGGTAAATCGTATGAGACTCACAAAAAAAGAAGTAGAATCATCAACGATTCCACTTCTTTTACGGTCAGCTATGGGATTAGTTTTGTTACCGGTGGACGATACCTTCATCCGCGCCGAATGATCTGATTTGAATGGCCCCTAACGCAAGTTCCAAGTCTTTCGGATTCAACTGGTCGATCACCTCGATGACGGTCAAGGTCGTGCGACCATTATACAACTGAACCAGCAATTGACGTTCGACTTCGACAATCCGGTTATCAATCGGTTCCGCTAGCAACTCTTGATAAAAAAATTCACCCGTCTCCGGAAAAAAATAATCACTGAACAGTTGCAACAATTGTAAGTTACCCGTTGCCAAAAACAAGATCGACTGAAACGAATGGTTTGACCGATTCCTCGCATTTAACCGTCTCAAAATCATGTGATAGCGTTTATAGTGGTGTTCATCTAAGAAACAGACTGCATTCATCTTCGTCCCTCTCCCTAAACTAAAAGTAAATGTGCAGAGTATACTGCTGCTGAATCCTTGATTGTGTTCCCTGTTTTTTCTTTTCCCTGTTTTTAACGACTGAAGCCTTATTTTTTGAAAACACTTGTTTGGATTACGAAGCGGTCGATTCGGGTAAATTGCTCAAGTAGTGCTAATCAAGGAGGAAATCAAATGACACAACCACGCAAACGACTGGCGCTCGCCGGTGCAACAGGATATATCGGACATAATTTATTAAATGAATTAAAGAAAAAATATGATGTCATTGCGCTGTCCCGTAACGGCGACGACAAAGATGATGAGGCGAACGTCGAATGGCGGTCATGCGATCTCTTTTCACTCAACGATACGATTGACGGATTACAGGGCGCAGACATCGCCATCTATTTGGTCCATTCGATGATGCCGTCCGCCAAGCTGACGCAAGGTTCTTTCGAAGACATGGATTTGATTTTGGCTGACAATTACGCCCGTGCCGCCAAAGAAAACGGTATTCAGCAAATCGTCTACTTAAGCGGAATCATTCCCGAAGAAACAGAAGATTTGTCGCGCCACCTGAAAAGCCGTCTGGAAGTCGAGCGGGTGCTTGGAGCTTACGGAACACCGGTGACGACGATTCGCGCCGCTTTGATCGTCGGACCAAAGGGTTCTTCCTTCCCGATTCTATCTAAGCTCGTCAAACGCTTGCCTGTGATGTTACTTCCGGAATGGACGCGCAATCAAACGCACCCGGTCGCCCTGCCTGACGTAATCCATGCTTTAGGCGCAAGCGTAGGACGGAATGACCTGAAAGATCGAGCCATCGACATCGGTGGTCCCGAATCGATGACTTATAAAGAAATGATCTTAAAAACGGCTGAAGTGATCGGCAAAAAACAACCGACCTTTGATTTACCGTTCATGACGGTCAACCTGTCGCGGCTTTGGGTCACCTTAGTTTCCGGTGAACCGAAAGAGACGGTTTATCCACTCGTTGAAAGTATGGTACATGAAATGGTCGCCGATCCCGAAAAGATGGTCGACGGAATCAGTAACGGGAAAATTTCTTTTGAAGAGTCGGTTCGGATGGCACTCGAAGAAGAACAAGAAGAGAAGCAACAGAAAAAAGGCTCGTCGGGTTCATCGAAGAAGCCCGAATCGCTGGATGTCCGGTCCGTCCAACGGGTTCGTCTTCCGGAAGGCCGGGATGCGAACTGGGCAGCCGATGATTATGTCGACTGGTTGTCGTCTTTCGCCAAACCATTTCTGACGTCACACCTGGCGGACGAAACGCTTGTCCAGATTCAAGTTCCCTTCTTGGATCAACCCTTGCTGGAGTTGACGAAGGAACCGTTCCAAGATGCCCAACAAGCGACGTACCGCATTACAGGCGGACTATTCGCCCAAGTACAAGAAGGCAGCAAAGGCCGGATCGAGTTCCGTCAAATCCCGGGTTCCCAAGAATGTCTCATTGCCATCCATGAATATGTGCCCGCTTTACCGTGGATGCTGTATAAAACGACGCAAGCCAATATCCATTTACTTGTGATGTATCTGTTTAAATTACACCTGCTCCGACTTATGCAAACGACTGAAGAACGTCCGGATGAATCCGAAATGATTGTTCCTGAACCCAATTAATCATTACTTTCGACCAACATGACTGGAGTCCTCCTCTTGAGAGAACTCCAGTCATGTTTTGTTTCATTAAGTAATATAAAATCTGACAGTTCTTGCCTGTTTGCTCCTGCTTTATCAGCATAAACCATAAAAAAAAACGTCAGTTTGAATACTTCAAATAGATTGAACGTCAACAACTTACTTCTAAGCAGATGACGAACACAAAATAACCATGCTACACTAAAACATGACTGTAAGAAAGGGGTTTCATACGCATGCGCTCATTCGAAGAACGATTAACGAACCAGATAGAAGCGACCGCGCTTCTGACAACACTCATTCACCCCTCGTCGGACCAACTCCGACTGGATAAACTAGATAAATTTTCAAAAAAATTATTAAAACGTGAATTTACGATTGCTTTTGCCGGTCACTTTTCCGCCGGAAAATCGAGTATGATCAACGCGTTGACGGGCGAATCGATTTTACCGACAAGTCCGATTCCGACGAGCGCGAATATCATAACGGTCCAACATGATCAGCACGATGCCGCAATCGTCCATTTCCATGATCGTCCGTCCGTCAAGTTAACGTCTGATGAGTTGTCTCACCTCGAGACGTTAGGACGCGATGGAACGGTCGAACGAATCGACATCACCCACGCGGCATCGACGTTGCCAAACGGTTTGGTCCTGATGGACACACCGGGTGTCGACTCCGTGGACGATGCACACCGAATTTCTACCGAATCCGCTTTACACTTAGCCGATATTATTTTTTATGTCATGGATTACAATCATGTTCAGTCCGAATTGAATTTCATGGTCACGAAGGAATTGCTCGGTTCCGTTCCTGAGCTGTACCTAATCGTCAATCAAATTGATAAACACCAGTCCAACGAGTTATCGTTTGCGTCGTTTAAACGCTCTGTCCGCCAGTCATTCGCGTCGCATGGTGTTGAACCAAAAGGGATCTTTTTTACAAGCTTGCGCGAAGCTGAACAGCCGGACAACGATTTTGCGACGGTCAAACAATTGGTGGAGCAAAGCATCCGGGACGTTCAACCGAAACTTCTGCAGTCCGCGGCGACGACGCTCGAAAGCCTGCATCAAGAACACGTCACCTACTTGCAGACCCGGGTAGAAGAAGCTGAACAAGCCAGTCAGGAACAGCTGACACGCGAAGAACAACTCCATCCGGATACGGTCTTCTCACGCTTGGAACAGATCGAGCAACAAATCCAGTTGATGTCACCGGAACAATGGGTCAGCCGCTTCTCCAAACACCGCGAAAGTTTGCTTCGAAATGCGACGTTGATGCCGTTTGAACTCCGTGAAAAGATGAAGACGTTTCTTGAATCACGTCAGCCGACGTTTAAAGTCGGCTTTTTCAAAAGTGCCAAGAAAACGCAGGAGACCCAGCAACAGATTGCCGAAGACGTGTTGCATGCGTTGCAGTCCGTCACGACCTCGGAAGTCGCTTTGCACCTGCGTAAACTGATGAAGCAGTCGTTGAAAGAAGCCGGCTTGTTGTCGGATACGCAGTCGTTACAAATCGATCAGTTTCCGCTTGATCCTCCGCTTGACGTGATCGAAGAGGCGTTGCAAGAAGGCATCACGATCACGGGCGAATCCGTCCTGCAATTTACGAACCGGGTCGTCAGCCAGACTAGTGCCTGGTATGTCAAAGAAACAAACCGGTGGCGGGACGCCGTTCGTGTGGAACTCGAACAGACGGATGGAACAGCCGTGCAGGCGTTACTGGCCGATCGAGATGTCTTGCGTCAAAAACGTGAACTGTTGACGACGGAAACAGCGACGCGTCAAGGAATGACGACCTATCTCGAACAAGCAGCCGCGCCTTCGGATGATCAAGTGGAACTTGCCCGGCAACAAGTAGTAGCATGGAAACAAAAACTGATACGGACAGAACAAGATGTCGTTCCGTTTACACCACTTGAATCACTCAAAGAAACAGCGGCGACGGTCGAACAGCCGGTAACAACAACGTCCAAAGAAGCGCCGTCCTACTCGCTTCATGAAATTAAGCAGATCCAGGACATTTTGTCACAAGTGCCCGGATTCGAAGAAACGGTCGCCTATCTCGAAGACAAGTTGACTCGGGTCACCGCGAGTACGTTTACGATTGCTTTGTTCGGCGCCTTCAGCGCCGGTAAATCGTCGTTTTGTAATGCGTTGCTCGGACATGCGGTCTTACCGGTTTCACCTAACCCGACGACGGCATCGATCAACCGGATCAATCCGGTCAGTCCGGAACATCCGCATGAGACGGCGACGATCCTGTTTAAAACCGAGCAGGAGTTGCTCAGCGATTTGAATGACGTGCTGCATAAATTCGATGCATCCGCTGAATCACTTACCGACGCACTCGCTTGGATTGAAAGCCGTTCGGAACAGGAGTTACGAAACGCTTCATTTTTACGTGCCTTTTCGACCGGTTATCCGATTGTTCAACCGTTCATCGGTACGACTCAAACCGTTGACCGGAAAACGTTCACGGAATATGTCGCCCAAGAACACCTCAGTTGTTTTGTCGATATTATCGACTTGTATTTCGACAGTCCCCTGACGCGTCTCGGGATTACATTGGTCGATACACCGGGTGCTGATTCAATCAATGCCCGCCATACCGATGTCGCTTTCGAATATATCAAGGATGCCGATGCGATTCTGTTCGTCACGTACTTCAACCACGCCTTCGCTCGCGCCGACCGCGAATTTCTCATCCAGCTCGGGCGCGTCAAGGATGCGTTTGAACTCGACAAGATGTTTTTTATCGTCAATGCCATTGATTTAGCTAGTCAAGAGTCCGAAAAGCAAGACGTCTTACAGTATGTCGGGACCGAATTGCAACGGTTCGGAATTCGGGCGCCGCGCCTGTTCGGTGTCTCCAGCCTGCAGGCGTTGTCCGAAAAACAGACCGGAAACAGCCAGCAATCCGGACTTTCCGCATTCGAAGAAGTGTTCCATCAATTTTTGGAACAAGACCTGAAAGGGCTCGCCTTACAAGCCTTATCGGATGAGACGGAAAAAACCGTCCATCGGTTGGGACAAGTGATTGCACAAACCGAATCCAATATTGCACGAAAAGAGAGCCGTCTGGAAGAACTCGACCAGATCACGGCAACGATTGAGACACATTTCGCGGATCATCGCCCCGACTTGCTACGGCATGCGTTAGCTGCTGAAATTCATGAGTTGTTGCACCATGTCAATCAGCGTATTTATTACCGGTTCCCGGACTTCTTCAAAGAAGCCTATCATCCGGTCCGGTTTGCGAATGCCACGAAACAGCAGGCTTTACAACAAGCCTTGGAGGAATTGCTCGGCTTCTTGCGGTATGATTTTGAACAAGAACTGCGAGTGACCCATTTCCGGATCGACAATTGGATTAAAACTGCCATGGACCAACGTTTCCAAGAGGAAGAACAGTTTGCGAGGAAATTGAACCCGTCCTTCCAATTGTCGCCATTCGAGTCGTTTTCAATGCCGGCGGTAAGCTTTACGGGACCGTTTCTTGACCCAACACCTTACGAATCCGTGAAACAGTATTTCCGAAATGCCAAAGTCTTTTTTGAACGAAACGAAAAAGAACAATTAAAAGACGCTTTGATGCAGATGACGAAACCGGACGCCACCGCATATCTGGACTCCGAGGAACAACAATTACGTACTATCGCCCATCAACACGTCATCGTCTTACTCGATGCGATGTATGCAGCACTGCAAGACACGTTACGGAAGCAAATCGAGGTCGAACGCGATACCTTGAGCGCTCCGAATCCGCTCGCTCCATTTAAAGAAGCCCAACTGAAAATCAATCAGCTGTTACCGGCGTCCTCGTCTTGATACCAGCCAAACGTCAACAAAAATCCCGACCGATTTCGTCCTCTTATCGAAAGAGACACGAATCGTCCGGGATTTTTTTATTCCGTTCCCTCTCGACCGGAAGGATGCGGCCAGTACGATTTAAAATAATGTAAGACATACTCGTGGACGTGACGGACGAGCGGCCGTTGTTCGACTCCCGCCAAATGATTGAGAGAGACGTCCCATAACATCGGTGGGTCAAACGGAAGAATTCGGATATCTTCTGCATGATGAAACCGTAAAATCGGTTCTGGTAAAATCGACACGACATCCAGTTCCTGGACCATCCCGATCAACAAATCCCAAGCTCCGGACGTAAAAAAGATGTGTGGTTCCACCTGAACGTTTCGAAACTGCGACAGAATTTGATGATGCAACATGAAGCTGTCATTGAGAATGACAAGCGGTTCTGTAGCCAACTCTTGATAGGATACGTTCTGTTGCTGACTCAGCGGATGGCTGGGACGGACCGCGACGACGACCTCATCTTCAATCAACCGGTAACGTTCGATTCCATACGACTCTCCCGGCTCAATCAAAATCGCTAAGTCCAATTCTTCGAGCAACAGACGGCGTTTTAATTCAAATGCCCCTTCTTCAATCACTTCCAACTCAATCCCCGGATGTTCTGCCATCAACTTCGGGATGAGTTGCGAGAACAGGACCGGTAAGATGACAGGCGGAATGCCGAGCCGGACTTTCCCTCGCATCAGATTGGATCGTTCATGCAGATGCTCCATCATGACTTGATGTTGGCGTAACACTTTTAACGCGTCTTCATAAAATTGTCGACCCGCATCGGTCAGACCGGTCAAGCGTCCATGATGACGTTCAAACAGTTCGACTTGCTCTGACTCTTCAAAATCGCGCACCAGCTGGCTGAGTGCAGGTTGCGAAATATGTAGGTGTTTTGAAGCTCGGGTTAAATTGTACGCTTGATCCACGATGGTCGTGAAAAATCGTAATTGTCGAATATCCAACCGCTTTCCTCCCTCACTCATCAAACCAATGATTTTTTCTGAAATACACAATCATGCTAATCGAGATCATCGCCATTCCGCCTAAAGCAAAGAAATAGCCATACTTCGTCGTCAGTTCCGGCATATGTTCAAAGTTCATTCCGTAAATTCCGGCAATAAACGTTAAGGGCATGAAAATCGTCGTAAAAATCGTCAAAGTCTTCATGATATTGTTCATCCGGTATGAATTGAGCGATATAAAATTGTCCCGGAATTCGGAAGTCATCTCGCGGTTGTACTCGATCATGTCGTTGAGTTTCAGCAGATGATCGTAGATATCTTGGAAAAAGGCTTTTTTATTTGCATGGATCGCCAGTCGTCTTGATTCAACGACACGGTATAACAAATCCCGCATCGGTAAAATCGTTCGCGCCACTTCCAACAAATCGGATCGAATATCAAAGATGTCTTCCATGATGCGTTTATCGTTTCCGCGCTGTTCGTAACGTCCTTCGAGTGAAAAAATCTTATCTTCCAATGCATGCACGATTGGAAAATAGCCATCGACGATCTTATCCATGATTTTATGTACAATCTCAATCGTCCAGTGTTCATGGTCGCCATGAATCCGTTGAAAGGTATTGAACACCAAATCAATCTCGCTTGATGGTTCTTCATGGTAAGAAACGACATACTTCTCATTAGCAAACAGATTAATTTCTTTCCCTTTTAGCGATTCCGTATCTAAGGCATGCAGAACAAAAAAGCTATACCCTTCATAATATTCCAATTTCGGGCGTTGCAAGTACTGAAAACAGTCCTCAAGCGCCAACGGGTGAAAATCAAATGCCGACACCAGCTGTTGTTTCTCATGCTCCGTCGGTTGGTCAAAATCAACAAAATACCACTTGATATTTGGTTCGTGAAGTCGATTCAAATGCGTATCCACTAAAACTTGATGATCGGTCGTCACAAGAAGACAACGTATCATAAACGTTCACCTACTTTTCGTTACTGTGCCTTCAGTATCGCAAACAATCGATGCCTTTTCCATCAAAAAAAGACTGTAGCGCTGAGTCTACAGTCTTTTTATTTTATCCGCGTTCGAAGTAAAAGCCGTTCCAGTAAACATGACGGTACGTGAACTCTTTGCCGCTTTTTGTCGTCACAAGCATCTCGTCTTCAGATACCACGGCAATCTTGATCGGCGTCTCACCATGATCGGTCAGAAAATTCAAGATCTCCAAATGACGGTTGAGCCAAAGCCGACGACGAAACCAACGAAAACGACTGAACGCAGCAGTAAAATGCAAGATTGATAACAACATGATGACCATCCCAAACGGTAATGGAATATCAAATAACGCAACCAAGTAGAAATCTGCGATGATCAGGAACACAGATAAGCCCATCTCGGTCATTTCCATAAAGGAAGCTTTATACGTGGCAAAGTAGGTCATGACACGAAATAAAACAATGACCGTCAAATAAGGAACAAAATAAAGACGAAAAACATGGTCCGACCCACTATTGACGTACATGAGTAAGGGCAGGAAGAAAAGCAACTTCCAAGTTAGGATGGCAGAATAAAACAAAGTGTGATCCGTGTAGCGTTTGCGTACAATGGCGCGACTAATGTTCATTGCCTTCCCCTCCTTCAATGGTGACTCCATGCTCAAGTCGATGATGTCGGGACGTGATGCCTATAAGGGTATCTTTCCGAATTAGGCAACTTCTAACCGTAAATTTCGTGTAAAATGTAGGTTTATATTGAGTATACGAAACATTCTGATAAAAAGTTTTATTTTCCCATCATTCCCCATATTTGAATGTGCTGTTTTTAGCCGTTCACTCGTATTTGTTCTTTGCCGTTTTTTTCTTTACACTTGAATTAGATTATTTTAGAAATGAGATGAAAAGCATGTACAGCCATATCGTGATCGGGGCAGGTATTCTCGGCACCTCAACCGCGTATCATTTAGCGAAAGAAGGAGCATCCGTCTTGTTGGTGGACCGGAAAGAAGCAGGTCGTGCCACGCATGTCGCAGCCGGAATCATTTGTCCTTGGATGACGCAACGTCGGAACAAGGCGTGGTATCGGTTAGCCAATAACGGTGCTCATTATTATGACATCTTGATTCCGGAACTCGAGGCACTTGGTGAGACGACGACCGGCTATCAAAAAGTAGGCGCAATCGCTTTACACGAAACATCAAAAATCGAAAAAATGCAGATCATTGCTGAAAATCGTTTTCCCGAGGCGCCGGCGATTCAGCAAATCGAGCGTTTGACCGCTGATCGCGTGCAACAGATGTTTCCGTTGATTGAATATGTCGAGGATGCATTATTCGTTTCCGGCGGAGCACGAGTTGACGGACGTGCGTTACGTGCTGCATTAGAACGCGGCGCCCTCAAACAGCAGGCGAAGGTGGTCGAAGCAGATGCCGCGTTAATCGTCGTGGATGGCCAAGTGAAAGGTGTCCAAATTGATGATGAAATACATTATGCGGAGCAAATCATCTTGACGGCAGGAGTCTGGGTCAATGAGTTATTGAAACCGTTGCATCTTGAACTTGACATCCGTCCTGAAAAAGGGCAGATTCTCCATCTGGACATCACAGCGGAACAGACAGAACAATGGCCTGTCATCATGGGGCAACGTGGACTGTACCTTGTATCGATCGAGGATGGAAAATTGGCACTCGGCTCTACCCATGAGAAACAGCTTGACTATAACCTCCAACCAACCGTCAAGGGCATGCATGCTTTATTGACACGTGCCTTGCCGGTTGCCCCTGCACTGGAAGACTCGAAAATCAATGAGATGCGTGTCGGACTTCGTCCTTATACCAGTAATTCCTTACCGATCATCGGACGACTCGCGACTCATCCGAATGTATTGGTCGCAAACGGACTTGGAGCCTCCGGCTTAACGATTGGTCCTTATCTGGGGCGTGAATTAGCGAAGTTAGCGTTAGGACAAGAACTCGATATCAATCTGGAGGATTATTTACCTCAATGAGCGAACAACAAACGAACTTTTACCTTCTTGATAGTCTATACCCGCTAATAAACAAGAACAAACGTTCTTAATTCGAGATATCAAAGGAGAGTTGAATGTGCATCCGATTAAACCTTTTGTGACTCTTGATCAGCTGGAATCCCTCGACATTCGTGTCGGTACAATTCGTTCACTTCGGACTTCGGACGAAGAACCCGCTTTACTGTTACTGCTGATCGATTTCCTAGAATTTCAACAGTCCTTGTTCCTCGATTGGAAAGAAACACGTTTTGAATACGAAGAAATCATCGGCAAACAAGCACTTGTCGCTCTGAACGTCCCGGGACTCGTCGTCGGCTCATCCGGTCGGATTCTCGAGTTAGGTTCTCTCGATCAGCTCATGCCCGTGTTGGTCTGCCCGGAACACCCGATTCCGGACGGAAGCCGACTGACCTGACGAAGAAACGACCATCCGCCATCGGATGGTCGTTTTTTTATCGTCATGTCTTTTCTAAATAATGGACACTAAAATATTGGTTTCGATCCGTAAAATATGTGACCGGAGTAAATCCATTTTGTCTAGCCAACACTTGAAAGTCATCCACACTGTACTTATAGGAATTTTCCGTATGGATGGTTTCACCTTGTTTAAAACTAAACGTCAGACCCGCGACGGTCACCAGTTGATCGACCCGACTCCTCAGATGCATCTCAATCCGGCCAAGCGCCTCATTATAAAACGCAACATGTTCGAACCTTGTCAGGTCAAATGTTCCGTCCAGTGATTCATTGATATGCTGTAAAATGTTCAAATTGAACTGTGCCGTCACTCCCGCCTGATCGTTATAGGCTTCGTCGAGAACACTTGCCGCTTTTTTCGTATCAATACCGATCAAAAATCCGTCACCCTTTTCCAGCAGTTGACACGA
This sequence comes from Exiguobacterium sp. S22-S28, assembly GCF_043359615.1. Lineage (NCBI taxonomy): Bacteria > Bacillati > Bacillota > Bacilli > Caryophanales > Exiguobacterium > Exiguobacterium sp. S22-S28. Next base: position 135,440 of record NZ_JBHFFC010000025.1, read on the forward strand.
ACGACTCAAAAAAGCAGCCGCCTCGTCGGGATCAAAATTGCCGATGGTTGACCCGGGAAAGAAAATCACTTTTTTCAGCTTGTCTTCAATCGGCAGGACCAGCGGCGTCGAATAATCACCACATACGGCTTTGATATCCAAAGTCGGGTAGTCCTGCGAAAGTTGATGCGCCGATTGAATCAAAAACTCTTTGGAAATATCAATTGGCATATATGCCTCCAACTGATGCAATGAGCTGAGCAGACTTTTGATTTTCCGACTGCTGCCGCTTCCATACTCAATCAGTGTATGGACCGGTCCGATACAATCGGCAATCGCCACTTGATATTGCGATAAAATCTCGAGTTCCGTTCTCGTCAAATAGTATTCCGGTTGTCGCGTAATTTGCTCGAATAATTCAGACCCCCTTTGATCATAAAAGTATTTTGCCTGAAGTGTCTTCTTGTCTTGCGATAATCCGGACAACACTTCCTGACGCATGTTGTGTTGCTTCGTATACATGTCATAACTTTTGACCTGCTGACTCATTTAAAGGTCACCTGCCAACCGAAAACCACTGAACTGCCAACGTTTATCCGGAGGAAAGAAATTACGGTACGTTTCGCGGATATGATCATCCGGCGTCACGCATGCGCCTCCTCGCAACACCATCTGGTTACACATGAATTTTGCATTGTATTCCCCTAACGCCCCTTCAAGCGGCCGATTTCCCGGATACGGTGCATAGGCACTCGCAGTCCATTCCCAGACATCACCGAACATGCCGGTCATCTCTTGCAGATCGGAACTGACAGGTCGAGGATGGTAGGACCCTTCTCCCATCAGATTCCCCCGTTGTTCAACCTGCCGTCCGACGTACTCCCATTCCGTCTCGGTCGGTAATCGTTTTCCATACCAGCGGCTGTAGGCATCCGCTTCGTAAAAACTGACATGACAAACAGGTTCGTCTAAAGATAACGGTTTGATTCCGTTTAAGGTAAAGACGGACCACTCACCCTGTTCGTTTTTCATCCAGTACAAAGGTGCTTTCCAGCTTTGTTGATTAACGACATGAAACCCGTCAGACAACCAATGCTCCGACTGTTCATACCCGCCTGCTTCGACAAATGCCAAAAACTCACGGTTGGTGACCGGTCGGCTTGCCAACTCAAACGGGTTGAGCCAGGTTTTGTGGACTGGATTTTCATTATCAAAGGCAAACCCTTGACCATCATGACCGATTTCAACGAGTCCCCCTTCAAACCGTTTAAATGTTGGTGAACCGTCAACGTCCAGAGTACGTTCAGATTCTGTTTTATTTTGATAAGCAGGCAGTAAGGGGTTGACGAAAAAGTTGTACTTAACGTCCATTAGGATTAATTCCTGATGTTGCTGTTCATGTTGCAGCCCCATTTCAATCAGTTGCTCCAGTTTTTGCTGAACGAGTGTTTCTCGCTTTTGTTGCAACAGGGACAAGATTGCTTTGTCCACATGCATTCGGTAAGCAAGTATTTCCTCAACGGTCGGCCGAGACAGAACACCTCGTTGATGACGTGGTTGGTAAGGTCCAATCGAATTGTAGTAGGAATTGAACAAATAGTTATACTTTGGATGAAACACCGTATACTGGTCATCATATTCCTGGAGAATCATTCGCTCAAAAAACCATGTGGTATGTGCGATATGCCATTTCGGCGGGCTGACATCCGGGCTGGCTTGAATAATAAAATCCTCCGGTTCGAGCGGTTCGATCAATGCTAAGGTTTGATTGCGGACAGCAGAAAACTTGTCTACTAAGTAAGTCGTGGTTTCCAGTCTCACTTCAAAACACTCCTTTAAATGGATTTTTCTGAAAATATGCACCATTCTCTTTACCCTTTTCCCTTTCAAGTAAGCGCTCTCAATAAAATAAAAAAAAGAAGCGACACCCCGGAAGGATGCCGCTTTCTCCGACTTAATACACTTTATCGCCGTTAAAAATTGAATTTTTGACGACCACATAATCGACAGTCCTGATTGCTTGCAGTTTGTTACCGCCCGCGTACGAAATCGCAGACTGTAAATCTTGCTCCATCTCAATCAACGTCTCTGACAAGCTGCCTTTATGTTCGACAAACACTTTTTTTCCTTCGACGTTCTTTTTCTCACCTTTTTGAAACTCGGACGCCGAACCAAAATATTCTTTAACGCGTAGTCCATCAACTTCGTGCGTCTCACCTGGAGACTCTTCGTGTCCCGCAAACAGCGAACCGATCATCACCATCGTCGCCCCAAAACGAACCGATTTTGCAATGTCGCCGTGGGTCCGGATGCCACCATCAGCGATAATTGGTTTACTGGCCGCTTTGGCACACCATCTTAATGCTGCCAATTGCCAGCCTCCCGTACCAAATCCCGTTTTGATTTTCGTAATACACACCTTACCTGGACCAATCCCAACTTTTGTCGCGTCTGCTCCAGCGTGTTCCAGTTCACGAACGGCTTCCGGTGTCCCGACGTTTCCAGCAATAACAAAACTGTCCGGTAACAGCAGTTTGATATGTTGGATCATTCGAATGACCGCTTCCGAATGACCATGAGCGATGTCAATCGTGATGTATTCCGGCGTCAAGCCTTCTTGTGCCAACGTCTCGACGAATGTATATTCTTCCGCTTTCACGCCAACGCTGATTGATGCAATCAAATGGCGTTTTTGCATTGACCGGACAAAATCGAGTCGTGTTTCAGGCTCGAAACGATGCATGATATAAAAATAACCGTTCTCTGCCAAATAAGTCGCAATTTTTTCGTCAATGATCGTCTGCATATTGGCCGGAACGACCGGTAACTTAAACCGTCGTCCACCAAACTCAACCGTCGTATCACATTCCGACCGGCTTCCTACGATTGATTTTGCAGGAATTAATTGAATATCTTCATAATCAAATACTACATCCATCACTAGCACCCCAAATAACGAATATTTTTTATTAATTAAATAGTAACGTTCGTACTTGGATACTATATCGAACATTAGGAAGCTTGTCAAAATAAAATCACCAAAAAACATATTTTTTCTATTCAAAACTTCATCAATGTTCGTCTTTTATAGAGTATTCCACCTTTAATTGATCAATCCATGCTCCTTCCCATTCAAAAAAGCTAGTTTCCGTTCCTGTTTCAAAAATATGCTCAGGATAAGGAAGCGCTAAGGGTGGACGATCTTTCCTGTCAAAATAACACAGTTGTTTGGATTCACCGTCAATCGCTGTTAACGTTCCTTCCAACACATCACACTCAAAAATAAAGGCGATATACTCCACCTGGTTTTGATCCGGGTAGGTCAGTCGAAACGCCTCTCCTCCAAAACAGCCGATCAAGCGGACCGGACGGACAATCAATCCAGTTTCTTCATATACTTCGCGGATCACCGCTTTTGCCGGCGGCTCGCCCGGTTCGATTGCGCCCGCCGGAAGGCTCCAGAACGGACCTCCCGGATCTTGGAATAAGATTCGCCCGGAAGCATCGCGGATGATGGCACCGACAGACGGCGTGAACAACAATTGATTTCCTGTTTTTTGACGCAGATTCTGGTAATACGTCGACATGGGCATGAATCATTCTCCTTTGACAATTCTGATGTATGGCTAAAAGACTGTGCTCGAGCGTTTCCCTTCATTCGAGTTCTTCTTTTAATAGGGCAAACAATACGAAGTCTTCCCAGGCACCGTTAATGAACAAACTCTTTTTTGCGATCCCTTCTTGTCTGAACCCCACTTTTTCCAAGACGCGGATCGATCCGATATTCTCGGGCATGACTTCGGCCCGCAAACGGTGGAACTGGTACTCCTCGAACAAGAGACGCGCAGCTTGGCGGACAGCTAGTGACATGATCCCCTGCCCGTTATACTGCTGATCAAGTTGATACCCGATCATACACGTCTCTGCCGGAGAACGCTCCACAAAAGCTGCCGAAACCTCCCCAATCAGCTGATTCGACTCTGTTAAAAAAACTCCAAAAGCGTAAGAACGATCAGCTTGTGCATTTTCTTTCAATTGTTGAATTCGTTCTTTATACTTCTCCAAAGTATAGGAATCTGGTACCGGTTTTACCGGCATCCAATATTCGAAATGATTTCTGTTTTTAACATTCAAGTCTAGTAGTGCCTGCGCATCCGCCGGTTTGTAATGGCGTAAAGTGATGGATGACATATAGCCTCTTCCTTTCCTCTAAACGATCGATTTTTTAATTATCTTGATATCAAGCAGTTTAAGTGTTTGATATTTATTTTTTGGGGAAAATTACAAGATATCTGATAAGTAACAAAGTGTTTACAAAACATATGTACACACTGATGAGGAGGAGAGCATGCAAACGGATCGAGAATTATTCCAACAAATTGAACAAAAAAATAGTCAAGCTCTCGAGTTGTTATATGACCGGTACGAAAAATCGATTTACGTGGTCCTTACACGTATGGTACCGGATGAACAACACGTCCAACTTACATTAAAACAAATCTTTCACGACATCTGGAAAAATCCCAGTCGTCATTCTTCCATACATGGTTACTTAATTTCAGCTGTGAAGCGAACAAAATCAACACGTCAGCCTGTCAGTTAATTTGAAGTTTTAATGAGGATAGCTTTTTATATTCGAAGCGAATCTCATGATCCCTTTATTTTTAACGGTACATGGCTATTGGATATTTTTTAGGCGGATTATCCTTTTTTTTGTTCATTACTTCCTTTTCTTATTTGTCTGTGATATATTATAAAGTAATTATTGTTGTTCGGTGGAGATACAAAGTGTATACTTTCGACTCGATGAAATTGATCACAGTAGTAATAATCAGTGTGACT